>DATCPV010000135.1:0-7181 GCA_036569885.1 Gaiellales bacterium
CGGCGGCGGTGTGCAGGCCGGCGGGGCGTTCACCAAAGTGCACGGCGTCAACCAGCAGGGCATCGCCCGCTTCAAGTAGGCGGGGAGCCGGCCGGCGATTGTTCGGGTCGTGTGAGGTTTTTGGGCGGGGTGTTGACGCAGCCGGGTGTTCGCGGCTATTCGGAGAGAGCACACCAACGGGGAGTTCACATGCAGCACGGGTCCGGTATCACCACCATCACCGTGACGAACGCGGACATCCAGTTCGCCGTCATGCCCAGAGGCAAGGTTGACTGGCGCAGCCGGCCGGCCGCAGCGCTGAAGCGCGGGCTTCCGCTCGAACGCGACCGCTAGGCCGTTAGACGCCGAGAAGCTCGGCCAGACCATCGCCCGAGGCGAGGTCAGCGGCCAGGCGCCCGTCGTCGGTGCGCAGGGTGCGGTCGGCACCATGCTCGAGCAGCAGGCGCACCGACACCACATCGCCGAGCGCCGCCGAGGCGTGGAGCGGCACATAGCCGCCATGCTGGCGCGCGTCCGGATCGGCGCCGCGCTCGAGCAGCAGCCCCACGATTGCGGCGTGACCTCCGGCCGCCGCGGAGTGCAGAGGCCGTACCCGACTCGGATTCGCGGCCACGACATCCGGGGCGGCGCCGTGCTCGAGCAGCACCGCGGTGGCCTCGAGCTGGCCGAAGAAGGCGGCCAGGTGGAGCGCCGTGAACCCGTCGGCCGCGGTTGATCGCACCGTCTCCGGGTCGGCCTGCACCATCTCGTCGACCCGCCCGGCACGGCCGAGGGCCGCGGCCTCGAACAAGCTGAGCTCGGCCACGGAGTCGGCGAGCCGCTCGGCCATCCAGGCGTGGCCGTGATATCGGGCCTGCAGAATCGCCGACACGCCGTCGGCGCCACGCGCGGAGGCGAGCGCCGGATCGGCCTCGAGCAGCCGCTCAACCTCGGCCGCATCGCCGGCCGAGACCGCCTCCAGCATCTGTCCCGCACCAGCGTCGGTCACCGCGCGACCATATCGCGCGGCAGCGCCGGAGTCCGGTGACCGTCGCGACCAATCATCTCCTCATTGGCCGTCAGCGCATTCACGACCGCCTCCTCGACGGACTGGACGACAGCCTCGAACAGCCTGTCCATCCACTTCCACTGGAGGAACTCGAGCCGGCCCCGATCGGCCGTCGACGGCTCCCCGAGCGAGAAGCCGGTCGCAAAGGCCTGCGGATTGGCGGTCGAGAAGGCCAGAAAGAGATCGCCCGAGAAGTGCGACCCGCTCGTCCCGGTGCGGGCCAGGCCGAGCGGGACGCGCCGGGCGAGCGACTTGCATTGGCCCGGCAGCAGGGGCGCGTCGGTTGCGATCACCGCGATGACCGAGCCGCCACCCGCCGGAAACCACGCCGTGTCCTCGAGCGGATTGTCGTCGGCGAGCAGGTCACCGAGCGGCCGGCCGAGGATCGTGAGCTCCGACCGCGCCCCGAAGTTGCACTGCAGGAACGCTCCGACCGTGTAGCGCTCGCTTCCGAAATCGACCAGCCGCGAGGCCGTGCCCGAGCCGCCCTTGAAGGCGTAGCAGTTCATCCCGGTCCCGCCGCCGACCGAGCCCTCCTCGATCGGACCCGGCCGCGCCGACTCGATCGCGGCGATGGCATCGTCCCTCGTGACGTGGCCGCCGTTGATGTCGTTCAGGTAGCCGTCCCAGGTCTCGGCCGCGACGGGCAGCATCCACAGCTGGGCGATGTCAGGGAACCGGTCGGCGACCCACCGCACCGTCCCCTCGTGCGCCACGCCCACCGCGTGGGTGTTCGTCAGCGTGATGGGCAGCATCGTCGTGCCCGACTCCTCGATCCACGACACCCCGGTCATCTCGCCGTTGCCGTTCAGCGAGAAGAACCCGGCCGCGACGGAATCGCCCGGGTCGGCCCGCCCGCGCGGGTGAATCGCGGTCACACCGGTGCGGACATCGGTGCCGCGGATCAGGGTTTGATAGCCGACCTCGACGCCGGGCACGTCGGTGATGGCGTTCCAGCGCCCGGGAGCCCCCGGGAACTCCAGTCCCAGCGCCCGCGCCCGCGGCTTGCCGGCGGGCGTCTCGAGAGGCGGTGACGTCACCGCGGCCGCTCGTCGGTGACCAGATGCTGCACCGGGCGGTGGAAGCCGCCGGCCAGGTCCGCCGCCACCGCCGCCGCAACATCCGGCGGCAGGAACGGCCCCGGGGTCGCGTCGGGCGGATGCCACTCGTGGTGGCGGCGGTCGACGGGGGCACCGGGCAGGGTGTCGCCCGATCGCGCCAGGAAGTACAGGATCACCTCGTGCCGGTACTCGCCCGACTCGACGAACAGGTTCTCGCTCACGTACAGCAGCCGTTCGACGCTGATCTCGAGCGACGCCTCCTCGATCAGCTCGCGCCGCAGCGCCTCCTCGGCGGTCTCGCCCGGCTCGACCCCTCCTCCAGGGAGCCAGTAGAACGGCGCCTTGCCGACATGGTGGGTGCGGTCGAACATCACCCGGCCCTCGCCGTCGGGGATGACGGCACGCGCTCGCACGGACATCGCGGGGACGGCCGCCGCGCCGTCCTCACCCGGCAAGCGCACGCTCCGTCTCGTACACCGGCAGCACCCGCCGCAGGAACTCCCCGGTGTGGCTGCCCACCGTCTCGGCCACCTCCTCGGGCGTGCCCTGCGCGATCACCTCGCCGCCCGCGTCGCCACCCTCGGGCCCGAGGTCGAGCACCCAGTCGGCCTGCTTGATCACGTCGAGATTGTGCTCGATCACGAGCACCGTGTTCCCGGCGTCGACCAGCCGCTGGAGCACCTGGAGGAGCTTCTCGATGTCGTAGGTGTGGAGTCCCGTTGTGGGCTCGTCGAGGATGTAAAGCGTCCGCCCCGTTGCGATCTTGCTCAGCTCGGTGGCGAGCTTGACCCGCTGCGCCTCGCCGCCCGAGAGCGTCGTCGCCGGCTGCCCCAGGCGCATGTAGTCGAGCCCGACGTCGTGCAGCGTCTGCAGCCGCCGCCGCAGCTTCGGAATCTTGGCGAAGAACTCGAGCGCCTCCTCGACCGACATGTCGAGCACGTCCGCGATGGACTTGCCCTTGAACTTGACCTCGAGCGTCTCGCGGTTGTAGCGGCGGCCGTGACAGACCTCGCAGTTGATGTAGACGTCGGGCAGGAAGTGCATCTCGATCTTGATGGTGCCGTCTCCGCGGCACGTCTCGCAGCGGCCACCCTTGACGTTGAACGAGAAGCGGCCGGGCTTGTATCCACGGGCGCGGGCGTCCGGCGACGTCGCGTACAGCGCGCGGATGTGGTCGAACAGGCCCGTGTACGTGGCCGGGTTCGAGCGCGGCGTGCGGCCAATGGGCGACTGGTCGATGTCGATCACCTTGTCGAACACGTCGATGCCCTGCACGGCCCGGTGGGCGCCGGGCTTCACCCGGGCCCGGTTCAGGCGATTGGCGAGCGCCTTGAAGATGACGTCGTTCACCAGTGTGCTCTTGCCCGAGCCGCTCACCCCGGTCACGCAGATCAGCTTGCTCACCGGCAGGTCGACGTCGATCGCCTTCAGGTTGTGCTCGGTCGCGCCCTGCACCCCGAACCAGCCGGCGTCGTGCATCCGCCGGTCGGGCACCGGGATGGAGCGGCGGCCCGACAGGTAGGCGCCGGTGATCGAGCGCTCGGACGCCATCACCTGCTCGGCGGTGCCCACCGCGACGACGCGGCCGCCGTGCTCGCCGGCGCCGGGCCCCATGTCGATGATGTGATCGGCCGAGCGGATGGTCTCCTCGTCGTGCTCGACCACGATCACCGTGTTCCCCAGCTCGCGGAGGCGTTCGAGCGTGCCCAGGAGCTTGGCGTTATCGCGCTGGTGCAGGCCGATCGACGGCTCGTCGAGGATGTACAGCACGCCCATCAGCGAGGAGCCGATCTGGGTCGCGAGTCGGATCCGCTGCGCCTCTCCGCCCGAGAGGCTCGCGGCCGCGCGGCCGAGGGTGAGATAGCCGACGCCGACGTCGGCCAGGAACGTCAGCCGCTCGCGGATCTCCTTGAGGATCCGGGCGCCGATGGTGCGCTCGGTCTCGGTGAGCGCGAGCCCGTCCACGAACTCGATTGCCGCGGTGACCGACATGCGCGTCACCCCGGCGATGTTGAGCCCCCCGACCGTGACGGCGAGGCTCGTCTCCTTGAGCCTGTCGCCGTGGCAGGCCGGGCAGGGCTTGAGCGCCATGTACTCCTCGATGCGCTCCTTCTGATACGCCGAGTCGGTCTCACGGTAGCGCCGCTCGAGGCTGGGCACGATGCCCTCGAAGGCCAGCATGTAGCTGCGCTTGCGGTTCATGCGGTTGCGGTAGGTGACGTACAGCTTGTCGCCCCCGGTGCCCTTCAGGAACAGGTCGCGGTGCTCCTCGGGCAGATCGGCCCAGGGCGTGTCGAGATCGACCTCGTAGCGGTCGGCGATGGCGTTGATCACCTGCGTGTAGAAGTTCGAGTTGATCACCGTCCACGGCACGAGCGCACCCTGGGAGATCGAGAGGCTCGGGTCGGGCACGACGAGATCGGGATCGATCTCTCGCTGGGTGCCGAGCCCGGTGCAGCGCGGGCAGGCGCCGTGGGGCGAGTTGAACGAGAAGATGCGCGGCGCGAGCTCGGGCAGCGAGATGCCGTCCTCGGGGCACGCGAACCGCTCGGAGTAGGTCATGGTGGTGCCGTCGACGACGGCCACCTCGACGAGGCCCTCTGCCAGCCGCAGCGCGGTCTCGACCGAGTCGGTGAGGCGCGTGCGCAGGCCCTGTTTCATCACCAGCCGGTCGACGACCACCGAGATCGAGTGGCGCACCTGCTTGTCGAGATCGATCGGCTCCTCGAGCAGCAGCTGCTCTCCGTCCACCTTGACCCGCGTATAGCCGTCGCCCCGCAGCTGCTCGAACAGCTCGCGGTATTCGCCCTTGCGCGTGCGCACGACGGGCGCGTCGATGGTGAACCGGGTGCCCTCCGGCAGCTGGAGCACCTGGTCGACGATCTGCTCGGCCGACTGGCCGGTGATCTCACGCCCGCACTTGGGGCAGTGCGGGTGCCCAACCCGGGCGTAGAGCAGGCGCAGGTAGTCGTAGGTCTCGGTGACGGTGCCCACAGTCGACCGCGGGTTCCGGGCGGTGGTCTTCTGGTCGATCGAGATGGCCGGCGACAGACCCTCGATCGAGTCGACGTCGGGCTTGTCCATCTGGCCCAGGAACTGGCGGGCGTACGCCGACAGCGACTCGACGTAGCGGCGCTGGCCCTCGGCGTAGAGGGTGTCGAACGCAAGGCTCGACTTACCCGACCCCGACAGGCCGGTGATCACCACCAGCTTCTCGCGAGGCAGGCTGACCGTGACGTCCTTGAGGTTGTGCTCGCGCGCACCCCGGATGACGATGTGCTCGTGCGCCACCGAACTCCTTAATGCCTGGAAACCGCATGTTCAAGCGGGAAACAGCTGCATTTTAGCAACAGCGGCACTCGCGAACATGTGTTCGGGAGAGTACCACGGTGGTGCGGACGGAGCCTTGCCTCTCTGGCTCAGGTCGCGAGCTCGCACCAGACGCGCGTGCCGGCGTCGGTGTCGATCCCCCACTCGCTTGCCAGCCGGTCCACCAGCTGCAGGCCCCACCCGGATGTGCTCCGCGGCCCGACCGGCCGCAGCACCGGACGCAGGCCGTTGGAGGCCGGGTCCGCGACTTCGATCCGCAGGCACAACGGCCGCCGCTCGATCGTCACGTCGACCCAGCCTTTGCCCTCGCGGATGCCGTGCACGATGCTGTTGGTGACCAGCTCGGTGACCACCAGCCGGGCGTTGTCGAGCACGGCGCCGGGCACGGCCAGCTCGAACCGGCCGACGGCGCGCCGCGCCTCGGCGACGACCGCCGGGTCACACGCCAGCCGCAGCCGGGCACATCCCGGGTCGCCGGTCACCGATGCATCGCGCTTACTCGCAGCCGCCTCCCTTTTATGGAGGGTACCGCGTTTGCGTGTCACCGGTATAGACCGCCCGGGGCCGCCGCGGCCGCCGACCAGCGCGGGCGCATCCCGGCGCCCTCGTCGGCGAGGCCGAGCAGCAGCCCGAGCAGGAGGTCGGGATCGGGCAGGCGCCGCAGGCCGAACAGCAGGCTGCGCCCCGCGCCGCCGCCGACGAGCACGCCGCCGTAGTGAAGGACGCGGCCCGCGGCGGGCCGGACGATCTCGATGTCGCTGATCGCGCTCAGCGGAAACACCGCCGCCCGCTGACTGAGCCCACCGGCCAGCAGCACCGCCCGGCGGTCGGTCACGACGAGCACCCGGCGCTGCCAGCGCCCCACCGAGCGCGCGAGCTGGAGCAGCGCGTGGGCAGCCGCCAGAGCGGCCAGGCCGGCCAGCGCGAACCGCACCGGCCCGAGCACGCCGAGTCCCGCGACCAGAATCGCTGCGGCGGCCGATGCCGCGACGACTATCACCGCGCGCAGAAATGGAGCCAGCAGCACGACGCCGTGCTCGCGGCTGACGAGGTGGACGCGCTCACCGGGCGCGAGCAGGCGGTCGAGTTGGCCCATGGACGGGGTGAGTTCGACGCGGAGCGCCCGCTCACCTGCCGTGCCCGCCCCTACCCGCTACGCGCTGGCGGTCGCCTCGAGGTCGCGCCGCAGCTCCTTGATCTCGTCACGCAGCTTGGCCGCGTACTCGAACCGCAGCTCCTCGGCCGCCGCGAACATCTCCTCCTCGAGCTCGATCACGAGCTTCGAGATCTCGTCGCGGCCCATGCCGTCGGTCTCGGCGCCGCGGCGACGGCGTCCGGGGACGTGGGGCTGGGACGACAACGACAGGAACTCGGCGATGTCGGAGACGCCCTTGACGATCGACTCGGGCGTGATCCCGTGCTCCTCGTTGTAGGCGACCTGGATCGCACGCCGGCGGCCGGTCTCCTCGATCGCGACGCGAATCGCCTCGGTCATCTTGTCGGCGTACATGATCACGCGCCCGTTCACGTGGCGGGCGGCGCGGCCGATCGTCTGGATCAGCGCCGTCTGGCCGCGCAGGAAGCCCTCCTTGTCGGCGTCGAGGATCGCCACCAGCGAGACCTCGGGAAGATCGAGCCCCTCGCGCAGGAGGTTCACGCCCACCAGCACGTCGAAGTCGCCGAGGCGCAGCTCGCGGATGACCTTGATCCGCTCGAGCGTGTCGATCTCGGAGTGCAGGTAG
>DATCPV010000136.1:0-1956 GCA_036569885.1 Gaiellales bacterium
CGCCGAAGGCGGGTCGCGGGCGGTCGCACACTGATCCGAGCAGCACGGCCCGACGAGGGCGAGCGACTGCGTGAGATCGCGGCCGCAGCCAAGGGTCATTGGGGGTACCCGCCCGCACGGGTCGAGGCCTGGGCGGCGGAGCTCGACCTCTCGCCGGACCGGCTGCGAGCGAGCGAGGCGGTGGTCGCCGAGATCGACGGACGCGTGATCGGCTGGGCCGAGGTGGTATCCCCCGTCGCCGGAGTGAGCGTGCTCGAGCACCTCTGGGTCGAGCCGGTCTCGATGGGCGCCGGTGTCGGCTCGGGACTCTTCCGGCGCGCGAGCGAGACGGCGCGGGCGCTGGGCGCACACGTCATGGAGTGGGAGGCCGAGCCGAACGCGCTCGGCTTCTACGCCAAGATGGGCGGCCGGCGGGTGCGCACCACCACCTCCGAGTGGGGCCGGGAGCTCGCGGTGATGGCGGTCGACCTGACCTGACACATGACGCCTGTCCGCCCTCGAGCACCTCTCCCGCCGTCACCGCCGGCACCCCGCGGGCGCGCACTGATCCGGGCGCTTAAGTCCCAATTGGCGTTCGTAGCGAGCGCCAATTGGCCGGTTCCGGCGCGCCAATTGGCGTCAACAGGGAGCGCCAATTGGGTTTTCGAGCGCTGGGCGACCAAAGCTCGCGGTGATTGCTGTCAGGCTGAGGTGATGCTCGGACGGCTCCGCCGCCGGCGCGCCCACCGCACGATCCCGCGCGATTGCAGCGCCCGTCAGGCTCCGAGCGCCTCTCCCACCGTTACCGCCCGCAGCCCACGCTCGCCGAGCAGCTTGGCGATCTCCGGCAGTGCATCGGCCGTCCGTCGCCACGACCCGGCCGCCGAGTAGGCGTCGGAGTCGTGCAAGAGCAGGATGTCGCCGCCCTCGGCCCCGCCCGCCACCCGCAGGGCGATCGCCGCGGGAGTCGCCCGCCGCTCCCAGTCGCGCCCCCACCGCGACCAGCTGACCACGCGCATGCCGCTTTGGGACGCGAACCGCAGGGTCGAGAGGCTGGCCGCTCCGAACGGCGCCCGCAGCGTTCGCAGCTCGACCTCCGCCAGATCTTCGACTTCCGCCCGCGCCCGGTGAAGCTCGCGCTCGAGCACGAACGGCGGCACCAGGGCGTGCGGCAGGTGGCGGCCGCCGTGCAGTCCGAGCTCGTGACCGGAGGCGACGACGTCTCGCAGCAGCTGCGGATGTCGCCGTGCCCGCGGGGCGATCACATAGAACGTGGCCCGCACGCCCCAGCGCTCCAGTTCGGCCAGCACGGCCGGCGTGCCTTCGGGGTGTGGCCCGTCGTCGAAGGTGAGCGCCACGGCGCCGGCGCACTCCGGCACACGGCGCACGACCCCGGGGTACCCCAGCCGGCCGACCGCCGCAAGCCCGGGCGACGCATATGCGGCTGCCGCGGCAACCGCCAGACGAACTAGCGGTCGTCCCACAGGCGCACCACAGGCGGCCCGTCGGAGTGCACGTGTGATCCGGCGGCCGCGTCGGCAACCCGATCGGTCATCCCGAGCGCCGCCACCGCGGCGGCCACGACCATCACGCGCCGAGCACGCACGAGGGCGCGAGTGGGGCCCATGACCGGCCGGAGGCCATACAGGCAGTCGGCGGTGGACGGGCGGTCGAACAACTCTCGCGCAGCCGCGGCGGTGGCGGGCCCCGTGTGCTCCCAGAACTCGGCCGTGGTCAGCATGACGCCGAGGTCGCCCGGGCCAGCGGCTCGGCTGACGATGCCCGCGCGCTCCATGTGGCGGCTGTTGTCCTCGCCGTGCCCGGGGAGCGGTTCGAACATGACCACCGGCAGGTTGGCAGCAAACGCCTCGAGGCACGTCAGGCCACCGGCGTTTGCGACCAGCACGTCGCATGCCATCATCAGTGCGGGCATCAGGTCGGTGAACCCGAAGACGACCGCATCGCGCAGGTGCCTGT
>DATCPV010000137.1:0-3648 GCA_036569885.1 Gaiellales bacterium
GTGGTGGGTTTGCCGGTGGTGGTGGGGCTGCGGCTGCGAACCTTCGCTTCAAGGCAGAGCCTTGAAGCTTCTCGGTCGCGTCCATACGACACCGGTATGAACGCTCCCTGCGTCCTTGCGAGGCTCGGTTCTCGCCGCCCAGGACATCACGGCGACGTGGAATCAACCATCTAGTCGAACGGGACCAGGAGGTCGCGGCCCTCGGGTACCCGCGACCACGGCGCGACCTCGACCACCCGCCACAGGTGGCCCTCGCCGAGACCGGCGCGCACCTGGCGGGCGGCCTCGGCGGCCCGTTCGTGCAGCACCTCCGACGGCGGCCGGAACAGCGACTGCTGGCGGTCGGCCGAGGCGCAGAGCGCGGTGATCTCGAGGCTCAGGTGCTCGACCGCGCCGGGTAGCTCGACCAGGCGCGGGGAAAGCGCGTCACGCAGGCGCCGCGGGTCGGCGGTCGGCTCGCGCAGGGTCACGGGCCGCCGCCACGATCCTCCCGCCGCCAGCCGGGCCGAGATCGCCAGCGTCCGCGGTGGCCGGCCGGCCCGCCGGGGATGGCCCACAAGGCGCTCGATCAGCACCGCCAGCGCACCTCGCAGGGTGAACTCGTCGCCCACCGGGTCGGGGAACTCGATCGTCTCGCGCATCGGCTCCGGCGGGGTGCGGGGAGCGACGTAGGCCTCGTCCTCACCCCGGGCGAGCCGCCAGACGGCGATGCCCGGCCGGCCGAACCGGTCGGCGACGGAGGGCAGCGGCAGCGCCGCCAGCTCACCGGCGGTGCGGATGCCCAGCGCGTGCAGGGTGTCGGCGGTGCCGGCATCGAGCGGCAGCCGCGCCACCGGCATCGGGCCGAGGAAGCTCGCCGCCGCTCCGGGCTCGACCTGGCGGGGGTGTCCCGCCCGCGCCCGCACGGCCGCCGCCTGGGCGATGAAACGGCCCGGCCCGGCGCCCGTCCGCCCGCCCGGCCCCAGTCTGGAAGAGGCGGCCGAGAGCAGCCGGTGCAGGCCGCCGTGCAGGCGGACAAGGCCGTCGGCGCAGAAGAGCGCCCGGCCGGGCTCGAGCGATTCCACCGCGGCGCCCATCTCCTCCAGCCGCTGCAGCAGCGCCTCGGCGGCATCGGCCACGGCACCCGGATCGGCGGTCACCAGCTGCAGCCGGGGGCAGCGGGCGAGCGCCTCGCCGACCCGCATCCCCGGCGTCACCCCGAAGGTGGCGGCGGCGGCATTCGCCTCGCCGACGGCCGGCGGCCCGCCCGGCTCAGGGCCGAGCGCGGCCGGCTCGGACGGCAGTGCGCCTCCCAGTCCGGCCGCCACCCGCAGCGCGAAACGGGGGACCAGCACGCAGACGATGATCGAGCGCTCGCGGGGCATTGCCGACCACGATAGACGAACATATGTTCGGGGACAAGCTCAGACCACCTCAGGTGGTCGAATCGGGATCGATCGCCCGGAGGTAATGCCGGCGGGCCTGCAGCGTCGGCAGGATCCGCTCGGCCGCGCGCGAGAACTCGCGCTCGTACCGGCGCCGCTCGCGGGCGGCCATCGTCTCGGCGTAGTGGTCGCGCAGGTCGAGCAGGGCGTCCTCGGCCTCCTCGACGAGATCCATGTACGTCCCGTAGGCCTCCTCGGAGTCCGGCCGCCTCGCCCGGTCGTAGGCCTGCTTGGCCGCCTCGACGCGCCCGAGCAGATCTGCGTTCTGCTCCAGAAACAGGCCGAGCTGGGCGTTGATGATGCCGGCGAACCGGGGGCGGCCGGGAACTCTCATCCTCGCGATGGTAGTGGACCGGGGGGCGCCCGGCTACGATCGCCCTCCGTGGCGACGTCGCTTCTGATCCGCACCTGGAACATCGCCCACGGACGCGACGTTCCGCCTGGATCGGACTACCGCCACATGCGCCGCAAGTTGCTGCGCGAGATGGCCGAGCTGATGATCGAGGACGACCCCGATCTGGTGCTTCTGCAGGAGGTGCCGGTGTGGGCCGCCGACCTGCTGCAGGAGCACACCGGCATGGGGGTGACGCTCGCGCCCACCTACGGCGCCCACATCCCGTTTCTGCACGTGCCGCTGCCGCTCGCGCTCGGCGCGGCCGTCGGCCGGGCGCTGCCCGACCTCGTGCGGACGCAGATCGAGGGCCAGGCCCAGGCCATCCTGTACGGCCCTGCGCTGCTCCTCGTGTCGGCCCGCCGCGTCCAGCTGAACGAGCGCACCCGCCTTCGCGGCGAGCCGCGCATCTCCCAGCTCGCCAGGCTGCGGCACCGCCGCGCGGGCCGCGAGCTCGTGGTGGCCAACGTCCACGCCGACCCCGGGGGGCGAGAGCAGCTGGAGAAGGCCGGGTTCGTGCTCGAGCGCTTCGCCCGCGGGGCGCCCATGGTGCTGGGCGGCGACCTCAACGCCGGCGTCGAGTCCGCGGGCGTGCGCGGGCTCCGCGCGCGGGGCTGGATCGAGGACTCCGGCGATGTCGGAATCGACCATCTCCTGGTGCGCGGCTTCGACGTCGAGTGGGCGGCGACGCGATGGTCACCCGAGCGGCGCGATCTGCGCAACAATGGCTCCCGTCCGGTGCGCCTTTCCGACCATGATCCCGTCGACGCGGTGGTGGCGTTTGCCTGAGCGCCTTGAGCTTCCGGTCCTGACCGGGTGCGCATATCTGAACGCCGGCACGAACGGCCCGATGCCGCGCGCGGCGACCGAGGCGATGGCCGCCGAGGTGCGCACCGCGGCCGAGCTTCCCCGGATCGGCAAGGCCGCGATCGACAACCTGCTCGGACTGCGCGCGAGAGCACGCGCCGCGGCTGCGCGGGCCCTCGGGGCGTCCGAGGACGAGGTCGCGCTGACATCGTCCACCACCCAGGGGATCGGCCTGGTCTGCGCCGGCCTCGACTGGTCGGCCGGCGGCGAGGTCATCACCACAACCGAGGAGCATCCCGGCCTGCTGGGGCCACTGGACGAGCTCAGCCACCGCTACGGCGTCACCGTGCGGGCGGTGCCGGCGCACGACGTGATCGCGGCGATCGGCCCCGGGACGACGATGGTCGCCGTCTCGCACGTCCTGTGGACGACCGGCCTGGTGCTGCCGATGCCCGAGATCGCGGCCGCCGCACACGCGGTCGGCGCAACGGTGTTGGTGGACGGCGCCCAGTCGGGCGGGGCGATTCCCCTCGAGATGGCGGCGACGGGCGCGGACTTCTACGCGGCCTCAGGACAGAAATGGCTGCTCGGGCCGCAGGGCACCGGCGCGCTGTGGGTGCACCCACGCCAGAACGACCGGCTGCGGCCGGCGACTCCGAGCTACTTCACCTACGACGGCCAGGTTGGCAAGCTGCGTCCCGGGGCGGCACGCTTCGACGCCGGCAGCCTCGACACGACGGTGCTGGCGGGCTTCGCGGCCGCGGTCGAGTGGGTCGAGGGCCAGCCCGGGGGGCGGGAGGCGTGGCTTGCGCTTGGGGCCGAGCGGGCGGCCGCCGCCCGGCGCCGTCTCGATGCGATTCCCGGCGTGTCGGTGAACGACCCCGGCGGGCCGTGCAGCGGCCTGATCGCCCTCACGGTCGACGGCCCCGAGCCGGCCGACGTGTCCGCGAGCCTCGGCGAGCGCAACGTGCTGGTGCGGCCCGTTCCCGGCACGCCGTTTGTGCGCGTCTCGATCGGCCCCTGGAC
>DATCPV010000138.1:0-2781 GCA_036569885.1 Gaiellales bacterium
CCTCGACCCCGCCCATGCGCCCTGCCGCGGCATCCTGGTCGCGCCGGAGATCGCTCCCCAGGCGCGGGTCATGTGCCAGGCCCGCGGCTTCGATTTTGTCGCCGTCGACTACGAGGTTCTGAAGGGCGAGGTCGCCCCCGAGCTCACCCTGTTCGAATAAGGAGGACACCGCATGCCGTACATCGATCTCAGCGCATTTCCCACCACCCAGACGGCGTTCGGCCGCTGGCAGCCGCTGAACGCGCCGCTCGGCCTGGGCGCCTTCGGTATCAACGCAATCGAGTGCGACCCCGGGGAGGCCATCGACACGACTCACGACGAGACCGACACCGGCCAGCATGAGGCCTACATCGTCGTCGCCGGCCGGGCCGAGTTCCGGATCGGCCTCGACATCTACGACGCGGTGCCCGGGACCGTGGTCGCGGCTCCCGACCCGGCGGCGACGCGCTCGTTCCGGCCGCTCGAGCCGGGCACGCGCATCATCTGCATCGGCGCCGCTCCGACCGAGGGTGCGCCGGCGTTCGGAGAGTGGATCGGGTAGTCGCCCCCCTAGACTGGCCCCATGCTGATCTGCCCAGCCTGCGGCGAGGAGAACCCACCCCGGTTCCGCCTGTGCGGGTTCTGCGGCACGCCGCTCGAGGTGCAGGCGCCGGTCGAGGTGCGAAAGACGGTCACGATCCTCTTCAGCGACGTGGCCGGCTCGACCAGCCTCGGCGAGCGGCTCGATCCCGAGTCGCTGCGCGAGGTGATGGGGCGGTACTTCGACGTCATGCGCTCGTCCATCGAGCGGCACGGAGGCACCGTCGAGAAGTACATCGGCGACGCCGTCATGGCGGTCTTCGGGCTCCCCCAGGCGCATGAGGACGACGCTCTTCGCGCCGTGCGGGCAGCGGTCGACATGCGCACGGGTCTTGACCGGCTGAACGCCGAGCTCCAGCGCGACTACGGCGTCACGATGGCGAATCGCACCGGGGTCAACACCGGCGAGGTGGTCACCGACGAGGCCGCCGGCAACCAGCGGCTCGCGACGGGGGACGCCGTCAACGTGGCCGCTCGGCTCGAGCAGGCCGCACCCGCCATGGAGACGCTTCTCGGCGCCCTCACGCATGCGCTCGTGAGCGACGAGGTGGAGGCCGAGCCGGTCGAACCACTCGAGCTGAAGGGCAAGGCCGAGCGCGTGCCGGCGTTCCGTCTGGTCGCGCTGGTGAGTCGCGATCGCACGAGCTCATCTCCGCTGATCGGGCGCGACGACGATCTCGAGCTCCTGCGCATGCAGGTCGGCGCGGCCGCCGCCGCGGGAGCGGGCAGGCTCGTGACGGTGTTCGGCGAGGCCGGGGTGGGCAAATCGCGGCTCCTGCGCGAGTTCACGGCGGGACTGGGCGGAGCGGCCCGAGTGGTACACGGGCGCTGTCTGCCGTACGGCGAGGGAATCACGTTCTGGCCCCTGGCGGAGGCGGTGCGCACGGCGGCGGCGATCGCCGAGGACGACCACGTCGACGCCGCGCGGGCCAAGGTGTTCGCCCTCGCCGGCGAGGACGTGGACGTCTCCGATCGGGTGGCGTCTGCCATCGGGCTCATCCCCGCGGTGTATGCGGTCGAAGAGACGTTCTGGGGTGTGCGGCGCCTGTTCGAAATCCTGGCCGCCGACCGGCCCCTCGTCGTCGTGATCGAGGATCTGCACTGGGCCGAGCCGACCCTGCTCGAGCTGATCGACAACGTGGTCGAGCGGGTGGGGCGCCCATGCGTTTTGGTCTGCACCGCCCGTCCCGAGCTCCTCGACCGGCCCGACGCCCCGGCCGAGGGCGACGGCCGCGTCCGGATTGCGCTTGACCGGCTCGGCGCGGGCGATGCCACGGCGATGGCCGAGCGGCTGCTCGCGGACCGTCCGGTGGACGCCGCCATCCTCGACCGGATCGTGGCCGCGTCCGACGGCAACCCGCTGTTCATGGAGCAGATGGCCGCGATGCTCGACGACGCCGACCCCGGCGCCGAGTTCGACGTCCCCCCGACGATCCTGGCACTGCTGGCGGCGCGTCTCGACCGGCTCGCTCAACCCGAGCGGGGCGTGCTCGAACCGGCCTCGGTGGCGGGCCTCGCGTTCCCGTCGGCGGCGGTTGTCGAGCTCACCGACGAGTCGATGCGGGCCGGCGTGCCCGAGCGGCTCGCGGCTGTCGAGCGGCGCCGGTTCATCCGCTCGCACCCGGCCATCATGGGCGACGACAATGCCTACGAGTTCGAGCACATCCTGGTCCGCGACGCGGTCTACCGGAGACTGCTCAAGCGCTCGCGGTCACAGCTGCACGAGCGGTTCGCGGCCTGGGCCGACCGCGTCAACGGCGACCGCGCGGCCGAGTTCGCCGAGATCACCGCGTACCACCTCGAGCAGGCGCATCGCTATCTGGCCGAGCTCGGGCCGCTGGACGACCACGGCCGTGCGCTGGGCCTGCGCGCGGCTGAGCGGCTGGCCGGCGCCGGCCAGCGCGCCTTCTCCCGTGGCGACATGCATGCCGCGGCCGGTCTCCTGGGGCGCGCGGTTGACCTGATGCCCGAGTATGACCCCGACCGTCTGGGGCTCCTGCCCGACCTCGGCGAGGCCCTGATGGACCTCGGCGAGTTCGCCCGTGCTGAGGAGGTGCTCGTGGGCGCGCTCGCCGCTGCCAATACGATCGGCGACCACCGGCTTGCGGCCGAGGCCAACCTCGGCCGGCTGCTCGTGCAGCTGTACGGCGAGGAGGGTGCCTGGGGGGAGCGCGCCCTGGGTGAGGCCGAGCGGGCCCGGCG
>DATCPV010000139.1:0-1539 GCA_036569885.1 Gaiellales bacterium
CCTTGGGCGCGTCGTCGCCCAGCCGCTTGCGCAGCGTCGCGGCGACCTCTTGCAGCCAGAGGAAGCGGTCGGCGGCGATGAAGCGCTGGCCGCCAGCGGCGGGCTCGGTCATCGCGCGCAGGTGCAGGTCAGCGACGTCGCGTACGTCGATGAACGGGAAGCCCAGGCGCGGGACGGCGGGCATGCCGTGCAGGAGCCGCTCGATCGTCTGCAGGGAGTAGGAGCGGTCCTCGCCGAGGACGGGCCCGATGATCGCGCCCGGGTTGACTGTCGCCAGGCGGCTGTCGGCCCCTGCGCCGCGCGCGAGCTCCCACGCGGCGGCCTCGGCGATCGTCTTTGAACGCGTGTACGGGGTGAGGCTCGTGTCGGCACCGTCGGTCCAGTCGGCCTCGGTGTACGGCGCCTCTGGCGTGGACGCTCGCGAGGAGTGGATCGCGGCGAGCGCCGAGGTCAGGACCACGCGCTCGACACCGCCGTCGAGGGCGGCCCGCAGCACGCGCAGCGCCCCGTCGCGAGCCGGCACGATCAGCTCGTCGGGGTCCTTGGGCTGCGTGGAAGGGAACGGCGACGCGACGTGCAGCACGTACCGGCACCCGTCGACCGCCGCCGCTCGTCGGCCTCGACGCCGGCCGCCGCCACCGCGGAGCGCACCTTGGGCTCTCGGCGCAGGTCGCGCACCGTCGTCCTGACCGTGTGCCCGCGGCGCAGCAGCTCTGCGACACACCAGCCTCCGAGGAAGCCCGTCCCGCCCGTGACCAGCACCGTCCGGTCATGATCGGTCATCTGCGGAGCGTACTTCGCGGCTGGGCTGCAGATCGCCTGGGCGTCGTCACGTAGGACGCCGAGGGCGAGGCCGCGGTGCGCGTCGAGCTCCCTCCAGCCACCGGACGTACGACGCGCGAACGTCGTTCACATCGTCCCCGTCCTGCGACCGAACCCGCAGGACGGCATGCCCTAAGGCCGCGTCCTGGAGGCGCGGCGTGCAACGCGGGGTGGGCGAGAGGTCTGCTGTACTTCGGCAGCACCGACGAACGGGAACCTCTTGAGCATCGTCCCGCCGGGTTCCGACGCTTCCGCAATGTCGCCTCAGCAGCCATGATGCCAGCGCCGATCCTCCCGAGCCCGGTCAAGCCGAAGCAGAAGTGAGCCAGAGCGGACGCGTGACTAATACTAATACGTCCAGGTCGAGCAGTCCGCTCAGCGCGGACTACTACATAGTCGCCCGAGCGTCCACAAAGTCGAGCATGCTCAGTTGACTGCATGGTGCCGCACACGGTGTTGCGGTCACGGCACGGCCTGGCGTGGCGTGGCGCTCTTTACCAGGGTGCGGTGGTGCCGTCCCAGGAGAAGAATTCGCCGGTGGGCCCGTCGTCGGGCAGTAGCGCCAGCCGCACGGCGCCGGCAGCCGCCTCGGCGGGATCGCCGCCGCTGGCGGCAGCACGAGCGTTCAAGTTTGTCGCTCGCAGGCCAGGAGCGAGCGCGTTGACCTTAAAGCCCTCAGCCGCGAGCGCTTGGGCGTAATACACAGTCAGCGCGTTC
>DATCPV010000140.1:0-3188 GCA_036569885.1 Gaiellales bacterium
ACAGCGCTGATCGTGATCGACGCGATCGAGCTGCCGTACTGGCCACAATCGATCGCCACGGGGCATGCCGACATCGAGCTCGAGGCCGACCGCGTGTGCATCCGCGAGTTGGTGGAGCAGGCGACCGGCCTGGGCCTCGAGGTCGAGCACCTGCGCGTGCGCAGTCCGCGGCCGGTGGACGCGCTCCTCGAGGTGGCCGGCGAGCGTCAGGCAGGGCTGCTCGTGTTCGGCCCCGACCGCACCCGTCTGCGGCCGCGCCGGTTCGCCCGGGTCGTCCGCAGGATCCGCAAGCGCGCGTCGTGCCTGCTGTGGGTGGCCGGCGAAGGCCCGTAGGACGCCGGGCCGGCCTGACTAGAACTGGCGCGCGGACACGAAGCGTGCGATCTGTGCCAGATCGGCTCGGGCGGAGGCGTCGATCGGCGCCGCTTCCAGGGCAGCGAGCGCCCGGTTGAGCTGGTCGGCGGCCTGCGCGCCTGCGCCATCCCGCCCTCCGCACGCCTCGACCAGGCCCGCCGCGGTGACGAGCTCGTCGGGGTCAAGGCGCGTCCGGGCCAGCAGCTCGCCCAGCTCCCGTACCTCGCCGTTTCCCGACTGGAGCGCGATCGCGACGGGGAGCGAGCTCTTGCGGCGGACGAGGTCGCCGAACACCGGCTTTCCCGTCACGGCCGGGTCGCCCCAGATCCCGAGCAGGTCGTCAACGGCCTGGAACGCGAGTCCGAGATGCGCGCCGAATGCGCGCAGCGGCTCGACGACCTCGCGGCCTGCCCCTGCCAGCACCGCCCCGATCGACGCGGCGCACTCGAGCAGCGCTCCGGTCTTTTGGGCGCACATGCCGGTGCATTGCTCGGGCGTGACGTCAGTGCGTCCCTCGAGGTCGAGATCCTGGGCCTGGCCGTCGATCAGCCGCGCGGTCGCATCCGACAGCGACTCGAGCCCGGCGGCACGATGGGCCGAATCGGAGTGCAGAAGCACCTGGACCGCGAGAGCGAGCACCGCGTCGCCGGCCAGGATCGCCGGCGCGCGCCCGAACACCGCCCACGCGGCGGGCCGGTGGTGGCGCTCGGCGTCGCCGTCCATGATGTCGTCGTGCAGGAGCGAGAAGGTGTGCACGAGCTCCACCGCGACCGCCCCCGGCAGGCCGTCGGCGGCGGCCCCGCCCGCCGCCCGGGCCGACAGCAGCGCCAGGGCGGCGCGCACCGACTTGCCGCCCTCGAGGTCGGCCGGGTTGCCGTCGGCATCGAGCCACCCGAGGTGGTAGCCGACCACACTGCGCATCCCGGGCGAGAGCCGGTCGCACGCGGCCCGCAGCGCCGGCCCAACCGTCACCGCCGAGCTGTCCAGCACGGGCGGAAGTGCGCGAGTCATGTCCCCGGCGCCCCAGCCGCCCCGGGCCCGCGGCGTCACTCCTCGCCCATCACCTGGATGAACACCTTGCGCTGCCGGGCCCGGTCGAGCTCGCAGAAGAAGATCTTCTGCCAGCGGCCCAGGGTCAGCTTGCCGTCGATCACCGGGATCGTCTGCGACGCGGAGCCCATCAGCGCCGCGCGGCAGTGGGAGTGGCCGTTCGGCACCTCGTGCGGATCGCCGTCCAGGCCCTCGGTGCGCACCGAGAGGTCATCGTGGCGGTAGTACAGCCCCTCCCGCGGGGCGATGGTGTCGAGCATTGCCTGGAAATCCTCGATGAATCCGCTCTCGCGCTCGTTGATGACGACCGCGCAGGTGGTGTGCGGCGAGTAGACGACCGCCATGCCCTGGCGCACCTCGCTGCGCTCGACGACGTTGGCCACGTCGTCGGTCACGTCGATGAACTGACCGCATCCCTCGGTTTCCAGATCGTGGTTCTCGAATCGCATCTTCATAGGCGCGTCCCCTCGGGATCTTTCCGGGTGGGAGGTGCAAAACGTACCACTCATCCGTTGGAAACCGTCCGGCTCGCCCCAATCGCGAGCGCCTCGGCATACGCGTGGCGAACGTCGTGCGCGGCCCAGGCATGCGGGCTGACGGTGAGGCAGTAGTCGGCCAGAGCGACTTCGACCAGGCCGTCGACGTGGCGCTCGCGCACCCCCGCCTGTGCGCACGTGGGGAAGCCGATCGCCGCCAGAAGCCTGCGCACCGCGCGCACCGAGCGGGATCCGTCGGCCGTCCCGTCAGCGGGCTCGCCCAGAGCATCGGCGACCCGCTCGAGCCGGTCGGGGCAGGCGGCCCGGTCGATGTCGAGCGTCTCGGCGAGCACCAGGCCCACGCTCAGTCCGTGCGGCATTCCCAGCCGGCCGCCGAGGGCGTGCCCGAGCGCGTGATCGGCGCCACAGTCCGACAGGTTCATCGCCAGGCCGGCCAGCAGGCTGCCCAGGCTGAGCTGCGAGCGGGCGCCGCGGTCGCCCCCGTCGGCGACGGCGGCCTGGAGCCCCGCCGCCACATGGCCGCACGCCTCGAGGCCAAGCGCAACCGAGCCCGGATTGCCGTTGCGCACGATCACGCCGCCGATCGCCTGGGCGAGGGCGTCCATCCCGGTCTGCATCGTCGCGGCCGGCGGCAGCCCCAGCGTCAGCAGCGGGTCGACCAGCGCGTGCTGGGCGCGCATGAGGGGCGAGGCCACGCCCAGCTTGCGACCCGACCGCCGGTCGACGACGACCGCGCCGCCCGAGACCTCCGAGCCGGTGCCCGATGTGGTGGGAATCGTGACGAGCCCGATCCGCGGCTCGGCGACGGGGACGTCGCCTGCGAGCAGGCGCGCGAACGGCACCCCCTGGGAGTACGCCGCCCGCGCCGCCTTGGCCAGGTCGAGCGCCGAACCGCCCCCGATCGCGACCAGCGCGTCGGGCGGCCGGCCCCGCATGCGCCCCACGAGCCCGTCGACCAGCTCGACCGTCGGCTCGCCGGGCTCCTTCTCGAAGACTTCGAGGCCGGCGGTGGCCGTCCGCACCGCCGGCACGCCCATCACGGGCCGCTCGACCACGACGGTGACCGCCGTCGCGCCCAGCTCGGCCAGCACCTCGGACAGGCCCTCGAGCGCGCCGTCCCCGAACCGGATCCGCACCGGCAGGTGCAGCGCAAACGGCGCGATCACCGGGCGGTCAGCGCCCGCCGTAGGATGGCGGTCAACGCGCGCTGATCGTCGGGCGAGAGCCGCGCAATCGGCTCGGGCGGCTCGGCCATCCGCACCAGCAGCCGCCGGCGCAGCTCGAGGC
>DATCPV010000141.1:0-3511 GCA_036569885.1 Gaiellales bacterium
GCATGTGCCTGTGCGAGATCGAGGGCATGCCCAAGCTGCAGACCGCCTGCACGACGCCGGTGGCCGAGGGCATGGTGGTCGACTCGCACGGCGCCCGGGCCAGGGAGGGCCAGGATGCGGTGCTCGAGTTCCTGCTCCTGAACCATCCCCTCGACTGCCCGGTGTGCGACAAGGGCGGCGAGTGCCCGCTGCAGGACCTGACGTTCCGCTACGGGCCGCCGGTCACGCGCATGACGCTGCCCAAGCGCACGCAGGCAAAGCCGGTACCGATCTCGCCGCTGATCAAGCTCGACCGTGAGCGCTGCATCCTCTGCTACCGCTGCACGCGGTTCTCGGAAACCGTCTCGGGCGACATGCAGCTCGTGACCGAGAACCGCGGCGCGCACTCGATCATCACCACGTTCGAGGGCCGCCCCTACGAGAACGAGTTCTCGGGCAACGTCACCGAGCTCTGCCCGGTCGGCGCGCTCACCTCGGCCACGTACCGGTTCCGGGCGCGACCGTGGGAGATCCAGAACGTGCCCACCACCTGCGGCGAGTGCGCGATCGGCTGCAACACCTACGCGAGCATCCGCGAGGACCGCGTCACGCGGGTGCTGTCACGCAACCACCCGGGTGTGGACGAGGGCTGGCTGTGTGACCGTGGCCGCTACGCGATCGGCCACCTCGCCGCGGCCGACCGGGTGACCCAGAGCCTGATCCGCGGCGGCCGCGGGCTCGAGTCGGTGTCCACCGCCGAGGCGCTCGACCACGTGGCCGACCGGCTGCGCGCGGCCGTCGAGCGGTTCGGGACGGGTTCGGTGGCCGTGCTGGCCTCGGGGGAGCAGACCAACGAGGAGTCCCATGCCTGGGCGCGCGTGCTCGACGAGGCGCTGGGCGGCGGTGCCAGTGTCTCCGGCGCCGAAGGCGGCCCCTGGTGGGGGCAGCTCGCGCCGTACGCCGCCGCCATCGAGGATCTGGCGGACGCCGCCACCATCGTCGTCGCCGGCGACGCCGACCTCAACCACCGCGCGCCTGTGCTCGAGCTCTGGATCCGCAAGGGCGTGCGCAACGGCGCCCGCGTCGTCACCGTGGGGCCGGGCGCGACCAGGCTCGATACGCTCCGCGGCGCCGCGCACATCTCGGCCGCACCGGGCACGTCGCACACCGTCCTGCTCGCAGCCGCCGCGGGCGAGGGCGACCTGGCCGGTCATCTCGGCGAGCCGGGCACGATCCTTATCTGGTCGGGCGCGATGCGGGCCGAGGTGGCCTCGGTGCTCGCCCACGTCGCCCACACGTCCGGGTGCATGGTGCTGCGGACGCCGCGGGCCGCAAACGAGATCGGCTGCACCGCGGCCGGCCTCGGTGCCCTCACGCCCGACCAGGCGCTCGAGCAGGCCGAGCGGGGCGAGATCAAGGCGATGGTGCTGCTCGGCGCCGACCCGGTCGGCGACTGGCACTCCGGCGAGCGCTGGCGCACGGCGCTCTCGCGCTGCTTCTTCGCGCTCCAGGTGACCGCGTTCCAGAACGACTCCTCGGGCTGGGTGACGACGATCGTGCCCGCGACCGCGACGCTCGAGAAGGACGGCACCGTGACGAACCTCGAGGGCCGGGTGCAGCGGGTGCGCGCGGCGGCCACGCCCCCGCCCGGGGTCTCCGATGGCTACGCATGGGTGGCCGAGCTGGCCGGCCGGCTTGCGGTCGACCTGCCCCACGACCCGCCGAGCGCGTTTGCCGACCTGGCCGCCCGCCGTCCCGCGTTCGCCGGGATGTCATGGTCGGAGATCGGCGAGCAGGCCCAGCTGGGCCCGCGGCCGCAGGCCCGCGCCGCCCCGCCGGTGCCGCAGCTCGGCCCGGTGGCCGAGCTGCCTGAGACCCTGGTGGTCGGCTACCGCGAGCTGATGTCAGGCCCCGCGTCGGACCACACGCCGCAGCTGCAGTTTCAGCGCCGGCGAGGATTCGAGATCGCCCACGCCGACGCCGAGCGGCTCGGCCTCGCCACGGGCGAGAGAATCGAGGTGACCGTGGACGGCCACACCCACACCGGGCCGGCGCTCGTGCAGCGCACACTGCGGGCCGGCGTCGTGCGGTTGCCTGCCCGTATCCCCCACGTCGGCCCTGGCAGCGTGCGGGCCGCGCCGGCGGAGGCCGCCGATGCCTGACGGGTTCATCGTCACGCTGATCAAGTCGCTGATCCTGGCCAACCTGGTGATGGGCGTGTTCGCCATGCTCACCTGGGCCGAGCGCCGGCTCCTGGGCCGTTTCCAGGTGCGGCTGGGGCCCAACCGGGTCGGCCCCTTCGGCCTGCTGCAGCCGATCGCGGACCTCGTCAAGCTGATCCGCAAGGAGAGCCTGATGCCGGTCGGCGTGAACCCGGTGCTGTACCTGGCCGCACCGGTCGTGTCGCTCTTCGCGTCGCTGGCGGTGTTCGCGGTGATCCCGTTCGGCGGCCGCGCCGAGATCCCGGGCACGTCGTTTCACTTCCACCTGTGGGTGTCCGATCCGAGCGTCGCCCTGCTGGTCGTGTTCGCGCTCGGCTCGCTCAGCTTCTACGGCTTCCTGGTGGGCGGCTGGTCGTCGAGCTCGAAGTACTCGCTGTACGGATCGATGCGGGCCGTCTCCCAGCTGATCTCCTACGAGGTCAGCCTCGCCCTGGCCGTGATCGGCGTCGTGATGATGAGCCACACGCTGTCGCTGACCGGGATCGTGGAGGCCCAGCACCACGACGGCCTCTGGTACATCTTTCCCCAGTTCCTCGGCTTCGCGGTGTACGTCGTCGCCTCGACCGCCGAGGTCAGCCGGATCCCGTTCGACCTGCCCGAGGCCGAGGGCGAGCTGGTGGCCGGCTACCACACCGAGTACGGCGGCATGCGCTTTGCGATGTACCAGAACGCCGAGTACGTCGCCCTGATCGCGTTCTCGGCCATCGCCTCGATCCTGTTCCTGGGCGGCTACTCAGGCCCGTTCCTGCCCGGCCCGGTGTGGATGCTCCTCAAGATGTCCGTGTTCATCCTGGGGGCGATGTGGGTGCGGGCGACGCTGCCGCGCGTGCGCTACGACGCCCTGATGTCGATCGGCTGGAAGGTGCTCCTGCCGCTCGCCACCCTCAACCTGCTGGTCACCTCGGTCATCGTGGCCTGGCGCGCATAGGAGCCGTATGCCGGTAACCGATTCGGTCAAGGGGTTCGCGGTCACCTTCCGCCACCTGTTCCGCAAGCCGGTTACGCAGCAGTACCCGGAGTACAAGCGGCCCGTGTACCCGCGCTTCCGCGGCCGCCACCGCCTGCACCGGCACGAGAACGGCCTCGAGAAATGCGTCGGCTGCTCGCTGTGCGCGGCCGCCTGCCCCGCGGACTGCATCCGCGTCGTGGCGGCGGAGAACACCGAGGAGGAGCGCTACTCGCCGGGCGAGCGCTATGCCCGCATCTACGAGATCAACATGAGCCGGTGCATCTTCTGCGGCTACTGCGAGCTCGCATGCCCGTTCGACGCGATCACGCTCGGCCACGACTACGAGCTGGCCGAGATGTCG
>DATCPV010000142.1:0-4379 GCA_036569885.1 Gaiellales bacterium
GCTCCGTGAGCTTCAGCGTGAGCGTTCCGCCGCCCTGAAACAGCCCGGCCGGCACGGCCGCCTGGCCGTGGATCACCCATGCCTCGTACGTCTTGCCGGCCGGCGCGTGGGCGATGCTGGCATAGAGCGTCGAGCTGCCGCCGGCCTTCGTGACCACTGTGCCGAAGTTGCCGAGACGGTGCGCATGGCCGCGCTGCAGGTTGCCCGTGAGCGAGTTGAGGTCGCCCCGCAGCGACACGTTCCAGATCAGGAGGCCGACCACCGCGGCGGCCAGAACCGGCATCCCGACGGCCGACAATCGCGGCCACCATCCAGCCCGAAGCGGCCTTCGGGAACGGGGCGCCGGCGGGACGGCGGGCGCGGCCTGCGGCGCCGAGACCACCGGCTCGACGGCCGCCAGCACCCGGTCACGCAGATCGGGGGGCGGGGCCAGCGTCGGCACGGCGTAGGCGAGCGAGGCCGCGATCACCTCGGCCTCGCGCAGCTGCCTGCGGCACCGGTCGCACTCGGCGACGTGCAGCGCGACGCGCTCGGAGTCCTCGTCCGAGAGGGCATGCAGCGCCTGGCCGGCGATCAGCTCGTCGACGTGTTCCACTCGTCCTCCGGATGCATACCTGCGGCCGCCAGCGTGTCGCGCAGCGCCCGCATTGCGGCGAACGTGCGGCTCTTGACCGTGCCGATGGGAAGCGCGAGCCGAGCGGCGAGCTCCGACTGCGAGTACCCGGCGAAGTAGGCCAGCTCGATCACCTCGCGGTGCGGGTCGGGCAGCCGTGCCAGCGCCGCCCTGACGTTTTCGCCGGCGACGCCGCGCCAGGCCTGTTCCTCGACGGGGACGGCGGTGGCGGTGTCGTCCATGGTGACGTCCAGCGGCTCGGTGCGGCGGCGCTGCTCGCGCCGCACCATGTCGACCGCCTTGTGATGGGTCATCGTCATGATCCAGGTTGAGGGCTGGCCCCGGCCGGAGTCGAACTGTGTCGCTCCCGTCCAGACGGCCAAGAAGACGTTCTGCACGACGTCCGCCGCCAGGTCACGGTCGCGGACGATCCGGACGGCCAGGGAATACGCAGCCGCGCCGTACATGTCGTACAGCCTTGCAAACGCCTCTCGATCGCCGCGCCCGACGAGGGCGAGCAACCCGTGGTCCGACAGGTGCTCCACCCGTCCTTCCCGTCGTGTGTCGTCTGAGGGCATTCGTCGCGCGCTCGTGGTCGGTTCAGCGAACCGCGGCCGGGGCGGGGTTGATCAGGGGCGCAAGCCGCTCACGCAGCCGCGCCAGGCGGTCGCGGTCGGGCGCGAGCTCGATGGTTCGCAGGTCGAGCCTCATGAGCTCGATCGTTCCCGCAGAGCGGCGGGCGACAAACCCGAAGTCGGCCAGGAAGTCGGCCGGAAAGATCGTGCGGTGGCCGAGGAAGCGGGTGGCGAAGTCCTCACCCGCCGGGTACCGGTAGGCGAACGTCTCGAGGGCCGGCAGCCCGCGGTCGCGGCACTCGCCGATGGCGGCCAGGAAGAGGCTCTGCAGCACCCACGGGCTGTGGGCGTCGGTCAGATAGGCGCATGTCACGAGCACCGCGTCGCGGCTTGGGGGGCCCGCGGGCATGGTCTGCGCGCGTGGGAACTCCTGCGCCGGGCCGTACTGGATGAGCCCGATCACGCCGGTCTCGTCGCGGTAGAGCTTCCCCCAGGGGCCGAAGTCGGCCTCGGCTTCCGCGACCCAGCGGCGGCGCTCCTCCGGCTCCCGGGCTGCCCGCGTCTGCCACCACATGCAGTTGCGGCACGGCTGCGGGGCGGCGCCGAGCGTGGCGCCCGTGAGGTGATCGACCCCCGCCGCAGTCACGCCGGCACCGGGGCGGCGACGTCGTCGATCACGACCACCAGCGCGCCGACGTCGAGATCGATCATCGATGCCAGATAGGTGCGCACAGACCGCTCGACCGCCGCGGCGACGGTGGGGATCGACGCGCCCCACTCGGTGATCACATGCAACTCCAGGTCGACCGCCTCCCCGGCGGCCGTGACCCGCACTCCCAGCCGGTCGGGATCGCCCCGCCGTTCGAGCCGTCCCAGGTGGCCGCCCGTGAGCGCGTGCACCCCGGCCACCTCGCGCGCGGCCGCAGCCGCATACGCGGCGATCACGGCGTGTGAGATGTGCGCCGAGACGCCGGGCGAGTGCACCGATTCAGCTGCACCGGCCGTCGGGTCCGTCATGAATCGAGTATACGGGCGTCCGTGCCGGCGCGAACCCCCGCGCGCGGCCGCAGCCGCAGGAGGCTGACCTCCGGCCGTGCGAAGAGCCGGAACGGGACGAGCGTGGTGCCGAGGCCGCGCGAGACGACCACCGTGACGTCGGGCTCCTCGTAGACGCCTTCGTTGTAGCGGTAGGAGCGGTGCGACAGGCGGACCTTGCCGTTTCGGCCCGGAAGGCAGATCTGGCCGCCGTGCAGGTGACCGCACAGAGCGAGGGAGCATGTTCCCGGCGGCATCTCGGCGGGCACGTCAGGGAAGTGCGACAGGAGCACGCGCACCGCCCCCGGCCGGGTGAAGAGGCGCTCGGCGGGGAGGTTCACGCCGTCGGCGAAGAGACGCGGATCGACGCCGCCGAGCTCGATCTCGCAGCCCCGCCACTCCACCACCGCCGAGCTGTCGCGCAGCACCGTCACCGGGGCCGCACCCCAGTCGTCGATCACGATCCCGCGCGAGAACGGATCATGGGTGTCGCCGACGTCATGGTTTCCGAGCACGGCGAAGATGCCGAGCGGTGGACGCAGACGCTCCAGGGCGTGGACGACCGCGTCCCGGGCCCGCGGGCCGCTCAGGATGTCACCGGTCAGGGCGACCAGGTCGGGCTGTACGCGGGCGCCGAACTCGACCCCCTTCCGCATCGTCCGCGTGTTCAGCGACGGGGTGCCGGCGTGGAAGTCGGACAGGTGCAGGATGGTCAGCCCATCGAGCTCGGGCGGAAGCTCGGGAACGCCGATCTCGAGCTCGCCCTCCTGCACCCACTGGGCCTCGAAGAGGCTCCACGCCGCCAGCGCGGCACTCGCACCTGCCAGCGCGGCGAGCCGCCGGCTACTCACCGCGGACGGGCGGCACGTCGCCCTGCATGCGGCTTCGGGCGGCGGCGATCCGCTCCCGGAGAGCCGTCAGCCGGCTCTCGTCGGCGGAGTGTCCGTTGCCGGAGGAGGCCACCGGCCGCTCCCGGTTGCGAGCCATCCGCACAGCCCCCGCGGCCGCGGCGATTGCGGCAAGCAGCAAGAGACGACGCATCCGCGTGAGTGTAGTCAAGCGTTAGGCGCAGGCGCGCCAGAAACTAGCGGTCGCTGTGGGGTGAGGAATGCCCCGGCTGCTGCCAGTGTGCGCTCCCGGTCGCGCCGCGTGCAGTGGCCTGACCGTCGATCGCCACATCGTCGCTTCGGTATGCGGGAGTGTCCTCGTGGCCGGGACGGTTGCCTGGCGGGAGCAGTTTGACGAGCACTCGCCACAGCGTGGCGGGAAGGATCCGGCGCATGTCAAGAGCATATCGCTGGCCGCGTCATACCAATCGGCGCCGATCGCAGCGTCCAAGCGCGCTGGGGATGAGGGATAGATCTCACTATTGGCAGGCGCCCCAGAGCCCCCTTCCGGCGACGGCGGCCGACCGCTCGAGCTCGGCGAAGAGCGCGGCGTGGGCTGTGTTGGGCGGAAACGAGTAGGTGCGGGCGTATCCGCGCTGTACCAGCACCGCGTTCACGAACAGCGGCCGCTTGCCGGTGAGCCACACGTAGGCCAGGAAGCGCCCGTAGCGATCGTGCAACTCGCGGTCGTAGGCCATGGTGACCGTCCGCCCCGTCTCCAGATGCTTGGCGAACGCGGACGCGTGGGGCCGTAGCACTGGACGGGGTACTAAAACTGTGCACACAGCAGGTAGCCGCCAACCGGCACCGACAGCCGGAGCCGACCCTTGCGAACGGCTTGGTGATACCGGCAGGCGTCACCGCGTACCGGACGGGTAAAAAGCGTAGGATCTCGCGACCCGATCCGGCACTCCCGCCGGGCGCGCGACGCAAGGAGACGCCATGCCCACCGTAATCGGCCATCACGACGTCAAGGACACGAAGCACTGGCTCGCCTCGCCCAAGCGCGAAGAGGTGTTCGGCCCTCTCGGCGTCACGAACATCCGCACGTTCGTCGACCCTCAGAATCCGACCCACGTCGCTCTGCTCATGGACGTTGCCGACATGGACGCCGTAATGGCCTACATGCAGACCCCGGCGGCGGCGGAGGCCATGGATCACGACGGTGTGCTGCCCGAGACCTTGGTGATCCTCGTCGAGGGGTAGTTCTTAGGTGGGCGAGGAGGAATGGCCAGGACGGTTGCCCGGCGGGAGCAGTTTGACGAGCAC
>DATCPV010000143.1:0-1775 GCA_036569885.1 Gaiellales bacterium
CGTCTGAAGGCGGCGTGGACGACCGCGAGCAGCGCGAGCCCGACCGCGACAATCCCGGCGAGCAGCACGAGTCCGCCCCGCGCGCCCGCGTGGTTCACGAGCGGGCCGATCGACAACGTCACGACCACCTGCAGCACCATCGAGACGAGCAGGAACGTCGGCGACGTCCGTCCCATCACCTCGTTGGGCACGACCTTGAAGAGGTACGCCGACGTCATGACGCGGAACGCCGACGAGCAGAAGCCGGCGAGGAACAGGACGGCGTAGAAGACCACCACGCCCGCCGGCGCCGCGGCCAGCGCCAGGTAGCAGCCGATGAGCGCGACGATCGCGCACGTCATCGCCCTCCACTCCCCCAGCCGCAACACGAGCAGCGCCGCGAAGATCCCCGACGTCATCGCCCCGACGCCATACGTCATGTCGGCGAGCCCGTAGGCGGTCGCCCCGAGGTGCATGACCTGGAGCACGTAGGCGACGAGCACCACGTTCAGGCTGATCGTCGCCACCCAGGGGATGACGCTCGCGACCCCGAAGCCGGCCACCGCGGGGTGGCGGCGCAGGTACGCGAGCCCCGCGCGCGCCATCGCCAGGCCCGACTCGTGCGGGCCCTCGGCCGGGGCCGGCCGGTGGTGGAGCGCAAGGAGTGCGGCAGCCGAGAGTGCGTAGGTGCACGCGTCGATCGCGAATGCCGTGCCGAGCCCGAACCGGACGAGGATCGGTCCGCCCAGGGCAGCCCCGGTGAGGCTTCCGGTCTGCCACGTGATCTCGACGAGGCCGCTCGCCGCAGCGAGCTGGTCGGGGCGGATCACCTCCTGGAGCAGGGCGGTGATCGACGGCCAGAACACGCTGTGCCCGAGCCCGACCGCAAACGTGAGCACGTAGAGGGCGGGGAGCGACGGCGAGCCCGCGTATGCGAGCGCCGCCATCGCGACGACCAGAACCAGCCGGGCGAGGTCGGCCGAGATCGCGAGCACCCGGCGCGGGTAGCGGTCGGCGAGCGGCCCCGCGAACGGCAGCACGACGATGCCCGAGCCGAGCCCCAACGCCCAGACGAGCGCCACCGACGTCGCGGACCCGGTGCGGTCAAGGAGGTACCAGCCGAGGGCGACAATGTGCAGGCCCGAGCCCGCCGACGAGAGCACCTCGCCCGTGAAGTAGAGCCGGAAGTCCCGGTCGGCCAGCGGGGCGAACGGATTCACGATGCGAGGCTAGACGACTGCTCCGACGCTCCGCCGCTTGATACGGTTGTCTACGGTGTGGGCGGGTCAATACGGAAGGACCAGGGCAATGACCGTCCGAGCAGAAGTCGATGCGGCGATCGACAAGGCCAACAACGCCGTCCAGGCGGGCGATCCAGCGATCTCCGATCCGGTCGCGACGAAGCTCGTCCAGATGCTCGCCGATCAGGTGGACGATCTGCATGAGCGGATCTCTCGGCTCGAAGACCAGGCCGAAGGCGCCGGCGTCGCGCCGCGCATCACGTGAGGCCGGCCCGGTAGACCGTGCAGCACATGCTTCAATCGATGCGGCGACTGCCGTGCGAGTTTCCCGGATGCGACCGCAACGCGGCCCTGCCCAGCGAGGCGGATCGGCCGCATGGCACCGACCTGGCGCTCTGCGTCGACCACGGCCAGCTGCTGTCGCGCGACGCGGATGGCTTCCACAGCCAGTGGGCCGCAGCCGCCGCCGCGCGGGGCCGTCCCGCGCCGTAGATACCTCAAACGGGGCGCTCGGCAAGTGAATGGCGCTTCTGCTGCTCGAGCGGTACCCCGAGG
>DATCPV010000144.1:0-4385 GCA_036569885.1 Gaiellales bacterium
GGTATGTGCTCGTCTGCGAGCACGTCGGCCAGGTGCTCGCGAAACTTCACCAGGTCGGCGTCGGGGGGCAGCGATCGCAACCCCGGCAGCGGCGGGGGCGGCGGCTCGGGCGCGGTCAGCACGTGTTCCGGTCCCCGGTACCGCTGATTTTCGGCCCCGTTCACGTGCGGATGGGTGCGGTACACGCCGTCGATCATCCGATCGGGGACGGCTCTGCTGTCGTAGAGGCACAGGATCGACGAGGCCGACCCGGCGAACGCGCGATTGAGGATCGCCTCGTACTCCGTCCACCGGTCCGCCTCGCGCTGCGTGGCCACCTGCGGGAACTCGCCCGTGATGCGGACCGAGTGCGCGCCGGCATCGAGCAACTGGCGCAGCGTCGCCGAATAGCGCACGAGCGCCGTGATCGGGCGGACGTAGAACTCTTCGCAATCGGTGAACACCACCAGCCCGGCGGCCTCCCGACCGAGGCTCTCCCTCAGGATCGCACAGTGCCCGCTCGTGAGCACGGCGACGGCCGCAACGTCGTCATCCACCCCCTCGGTGAGAAAGGCTCCGATCCGATCGACAAGAGTTTGATCGTCGTCGTAGACGAGCGCTTCGTGAGCGCGCAGCGCATGTGGTTGGATCGCACACCTCTGAAACCGTGGAGATACACGGACGCGATGAGGTCAATAGGCCAACCGGCCGCGAACACAAGGGGTGTCGCCGCTATGTGACCGGCTCGACGATCGCGAGCGAGTTTCCGCTCGGGTCGCGAAGCCTGAACATCGGCGGTACGGGATCGCCCCAGCGCGCGATCTCCTCGTCGACGTCGACTCCGGCCGCCCGCAGCGCCGCGTGGTCGGCTTCGATGTCGCTCGTCGAGATGACGATGCCGGTGTCGACCGCGGTCGGCCCGTCCTCCATCGGCGGTGCGATCGCGATCGCCGTCGAAGCTCCCGCGGGCGCAACCTCGATCCAGCGCATCTTGCCGTCGGCAAACGTCTCGTCGGAGCGCAGCTCGAACCCGAGCGTTCCGACGTAGAACTCGAGCGCGCGATCCTGGTCGGCGGCCGGGACGGCGATGCGGCCGATCTCGGTGAGGTGCAGGTTTGTGGACATGTCTTCCCCCCTGGGTGGTTGGTGTGTCATAGCTCAGACCGCCGGTCCCGGGGGAAGTCATCGTTATCCGGAACCCACGCCGATTGCAGCGAGGGCGTCGAGCCGCGTCCTCGCCGCTGTCACCACGGCACCCACGTCGACCTGGCCAAGGAGTGGCTCGTCAATGTCTCCCTCGGCGGCGAACGTTCGCAGCGCCTGCTCGGACGCAACCGCACCGAGCTCTACCGCGAAGACGCCTCTCCCGCGACCGCCTGAGGGCGGCGGGCCGGCCGACCGCCAATTGGCGGTCGCTCGAATTGCCAATTGGGTCGCCCAGGCGTAGGATGGCGCTCTCCGTTATGAGAGCGTTCTCACATCGGGTCGTCGCAAGTCTGGCAACGCTGTGCGTGGCGATGGCCGCGGTCGGCTGCGGTGGGGGATCCGGCGCGGCCCCGGCCGGGTCGGGAGGGGGCGCCCCTGTCAGCGGCGGGACGCTGCTCGCGGCGATCCCGGCCAATCCGGACCATCTCGATGCGGCCCTTTCGGCGACGACCGAGGGGTGGGAGATCCTGGAGGCGACCAATAACGGGTTGATGGCGTTCCGGCGGGCCGGCGGCGGCGCCGGCTCCCAGGTGGTGCCCGATCTGGCGACGGCGATGCCGAAGATCAGCGACGGAGGCCTCGTCTATACGTTCCACATGCGGTCGGGCGTGCGCTTCTCGCCCCCGGTCGACCGCACCGTCCGGCCGTCCGACCTGAAATGGTCGATCGAGCGGATCCTGAAGACGGACTCGTCCAACGTCGGCTGGTACACGGGAATCGCCGGCGCGACCGCGTACGAGCGGGGGAAGGCGGCCAACGTCACCGGGATCGTCGCGAACGACTCGGCGATGACGATCAGCTTTCACCTGACGCAACCGGACGGGACGTTCCTCGAGTACCTGGCCGTGCCGACCGCCTTCGTGTACCCCGCCGGCACGCCGGACAAGGACATCTCGACCGACTCGCACCACCGGGTGGCCACCGGCCCGTACATGATCTCGTCGTACACCCCGAGCCAGGAGGTCGTGCTGACGCGGAACCCGAACTTCCGCCCCTGGCCGAACACGCCCGGCGGCCATCTCGCAGAGATCAAGATCGCGATCGGCGTCACCGCCGAGCAGGCGGTGAACGAGACCGCCGACGGCCAGCTCGACTGGTACTTCGAGAACCCGCCGCCCGACCGGCTGGCGCAGCTCGAGCGGCAGTACCCCAAGCAGATCCAGAAGGGCGCCACAGGCGAGATCGAGTACTTCTCGATGAACGAGCGTCTGGCTCCGTTCAACAAGCTGGCCGTGCGCGAGGCGGTCAACTACGCGTCGAGCCGGCGGGCCATGCTCAAGCTGGAGGGCGGCCAGGGAGACATCTCCGAGAACGTGATCCCGCCGAGCTTCGGAACCGCGTACAAGAAGCACACGTTCTTCCCGTACGACCCGGCAAAGGCGAAGCAGCTGATCGCGGGAGCAGGTGTGGCCGGGAAGCACGTGACGGTGTGGGTGCTGAACACCCAGCCGTATCCGAACGTCGCCCAGTACATGGCGAGCGTCCTCAACTCGCTCGGTATGGTCGCGACCGTCAAGGTCGTGGACGCGTCCGTGTACTGGGATCTCATCGCCACCGAGAAGAACGACCCTCAGATCGCCTACAACAACTGGAGCCAGGACTTCCCCGAGGGCGCCGACTTCATCGACACCCAGTTGAACGGCCAGGGCATCGTCAACGTCGGCAACGACAACCAGTCGAACGTGAACATCCCCGCGTACAACAGGGTCATCGACGAGGCCAAGCGGCTGCCGCTCGGAAACGCCCGCAACGCCCTGTGGGCGAAACTGGACGCGGAGTACATGAAGAACAACGTGCCGTGGGTCGTGTTCATGAACGCCGCCCGTTACAAGTTCGTCTCCGCCCGCCTGCACGGCCTCGTCTTTAACGGCACCTACTACGACCTGTTCCCGTCGATGTGGTTGAGCAAGTAGCCGCGGCGCCGGGGTGCCTGTTGAACGTCTCCGGCGCGGCGTATGCGGCTACCATCGATGCTCGCATCGCGAGACGGAAAGGAGGCGGGTGTGGACATCGGTGAGCCTCTCCGCATCTACACAGTCGAGCCCGTCGAGGACCCGGTACCCCGCCGTGAACCGCCGCCGGCACCGCCGCAGCCGGCGCGGCCTGCCGAGGAGCCGGATCCGGCCCGGTCGTCGTGACCGCGGCCCCCGACTACTGCGAGCCTGTGGTCGGCTGGCGGGTGTGGTCGCTGGTGGCGGACGACGGCCGGGCTCGGCTCGGGAGCCACGTCAGCCCGACCGTATGGCAACCCGGCCGCGAGCTCAACGCAACCTGCGACGTGAAGCGGCGTGAACTGCGTTGCCCATGGCGGGTGCACCCGACGGGGCACGCCGCCCCGGCGCCGCGGTGCACGTGCGGCGTGCACGCGATGGTCGACGTCCGCTCCCTGAACACCTATCTCACACCGGCCGCCCGGCCGTATGCGTGGCTGCGGCCCCTCGTCCACCACGTGATCGGCCGCGTGGCGCTCTGGGGCGACGTGGTGGAGGGCCGCCGGGGGTGGCGGGCGGCCCGCGCCTACCCGAACGAGCTGTGGCTGCCACCGCTCGACGTCGACCGGGAGGAGGTGCCCGGGTCGGAGGCCGTCGCGATCGACCTGGCCGACTATGGGGTCCCCGTGCATATCTGTGACGGACGCACCGCGCGAGAGGTGATCGAGACGCTTGCCGGGGCGGCACCCGCCCGCGGGCTGGGCCGCAGTATAAGCCTCTAGTTCACGGTTAACGTTGAGATCCGGGACACGTCGGGCCCATGCGGCCGCTGGTATGCTCGCCGACCGTGGAGGGCAGCCATTGACTCGGGCGCTGTACCGGGTGGGCCGCACGTGCGTGCGCCGGCGTTTCACCGTCATCGCCCTCTGGCTCGTGGTCGCCGTGGGACTGCATGTGTGGGCGGCCTCGCTCGGTCAGCAGTGGAATGACAACCTGACCCTGCCGGGGACGGGCTCGACGCGCGCGACCGACCTGCTGCAGCAGAAGCTCCCACAGCAGGCGTACGGGAGCATCCCGCTCACGCTGCTCGATCACGGCGGTACCCTCGGCGACGCTGCCAGTACGAGCGCAATCGACGCCACCGTCAAGAACCTGAAGGCCGTGCCGCACGTGACGCGGGTCGTGAGCCCGCTCGACGCCGGCGCCTCGGCGCTGCTCAGCAAGGATCGCACCGCCGGCTACATCTCGGTGACGCTCGATATCGGCTCC
>DATCPV010000145.1:0-5652 GCA_036569885.1 Gaiellales bacterium
ATATTCACGCGCTGCGGGTCGTGGTCGTGGTGGCGGGCGGCTCGCGGCCTTCGGGCGTGAATACCCGGTGCCAGGCACCCAATATTCACGCGCTGCGAGCCGCGTCGTGGTGGCGGGCGGCTCGCGGCCTTCGGGCGTGAATACCCGGTGCCAGGCACTCAATATTCACGCGCTGTGGTCTGTGCCCGGTATTCACGCTGCGCGTGCATACCGGGCTGTTGCGTGGCGGGTGGGTGGCTCGCGGCCTGCGGCCGCGGCACGGCGTCAGGCACCGAATATTCACGCTGCGCGTGAGATATTCACCGCCTGACCCCACCCCAGCCGCCACCGCCCGGCGTGCGGATCTCGAGGACGTCGCCGGCGTGCAGATCGAGGCTGCACTTGGCCGGGAGCCGGTGGCCGTTCAGCAGGTTGCGGCCGGGGGTGCCGGGCTCGCCACCGGCGGCCCCGTGGGGGCCGTGGCGGCGACGCTCGGTCATGAGCCCCAGCCGGCAGTCCTCGAGCACCCGGTAGACGCGCACAACACCCTCGCCGCCGGGGTGACGTCCGGCGCCGCCCGTGCGCGGGCGCAGCGCGTAGCGCTCGATGCGCAGCGGATACTCCCGCTCGAGCGCCTCGATCGGTGTGTTCAAGGTGTTTGACATCGCCACGTGCACACCGCTCGGCCCTCGGCCGGCAGCCGATCCGCCCTGGCCGCCGCCGAGCGTCTCGTAGTACGTGAAGGCGGGCGTGCCGAACGTGACGTTGTTCATCGTCCCCTGCCCGTGGGCGGGCACGTCGACCGCCTTGCCAAGCGCCGACATGACGACGTCGACGATGCGGCTCGACGTCTCGGTGTTGCCGGCGACCACCGCCGCCGGCGGCAGCGCGTTCACGAGACACCCCTCTGGCGCGCGCACCGTCACCGGGGCAAACGCGCCGCCCGACGCGGGGATGTCGGGATCGCACACCGCCCGCACCACGTAGTACACGGCCGAGCGGGTGACCGAGAGCGGGCAGTTGACGTTGCCCGGCTGCTGCGGGGCGGTGCCGGTGAAGTCGGCAACGAACTCGTCGCCCCGGATCTCGACCTCGACCTCGATGGGGATGTCGGCGGTCGAGATCCCATCTCCCTCGATCACGTCGGCCGCTCGATGGCGGCCGTCGGGCAGTTGGCGGATGGCGGCGCGCGTACGCCGCTCGCTGTAGCGGTAGAGCTCGTCCATCCCCTCGCCGAGCCGGCGCCGGCCGAGTCGCTTGGCCAGCTCGCGCAGACGCTCCGCCCCCACCGCCATGCACGCCTGCTGGGCGCGCAGGTCGGCCAGCCGCTCGGCCGGTTTTCGCATGTTGGCGACGAGCAGCCTGCGAACGTCGTCGGTGAGCTCCACCGGCGGGATCACGACGCCCTCCTGCAGGAGCTCGGTGGCACCTGCCGGCATGCTGGCCGGTTGCATGCCACCCACATCGGCGTGGTGCGCACGCGAGCAGACGATCCCGAGATCGTCCACGACCGACACCAGCGTGATGTCGGGGAGGTGCGTCCCGCCGGTGTACGGATCGTTCAGGACGTACACGGCCCCCGGCCGCGGCCGCAGGCTGCGCACGGCGGCGACGGCATCCGGCATCGCTCCCAGGTGCACCGGCATGTGCTCGGCCTGGGCGATCATGCGCCCGCCGCGGTCGAACACGGCGGTCGAGCAGTCGCGCCGCTCCTTGATGTTGGCCGAGTGCGCCGAGCGGACGAGGGCCGCCCCCATCTCCTCGGCGACGCCGCGCAGAGCCGCCGCGAGCACCTGCAGGCCGGCCGGATCGGTCACCGTGCGACCCTCCACGATCCGTCCCGAAGCCGCCGGGCACGCCAGCCGGGCGCGACCCAGAGCGTGGAGCCCTCGAGCGCGACCGACGCGGGCCCACGCACCGGCCGCACGGCCGCCACCCGGGCGAGCTCGAACCGCGGCCCCCGCACGATCACTGAGGTGCGCACGCTCACCACCTCGACGTCGGCGCTCCGGTCATCGAAGCCATAGCGCTCGCGGTGGCGGGCGTGAAACCGCCGTTCAAGCGTCGACGGCGGCCGCAGCGGCACCGTCAGCTCGTGCGCCTGACCGCGGTAACGCAGCTCGCACTCGATCTCGACCGATCCCCCGCGGGGCGCGCGCGGCGGCGCCGTCAGGCCGGCGACGAACTCGGCCAGCGGCTGCATGACGCTGCGCACCGTCACCCGCCGCCGTTCCCCGGCGGCGATGCCGAGCGCCGAGAGAACTCCGCCGGCGGCGGGCACCACCACGGCGCCCATTCCCAGGCTGTCGGCCACCTCGCAGGCGTGCAGCGGGCCGGCGCCCCCGAATGCGACCAGCTCGAGCTCCCGCGGGTCGTGGCCCTGCTCGACACTCACCACGCCGATCGCGCGGACCATCTCGGCGTTCGCGACCGCCACCACTCCCTCGGCGGCGGCACGCAGGCTCCGAAAGCGCCCCGCCACCGCCCGCAGCGCGGTCCTGGCGGCGCGGACGTCCAGGCGCAGGCCGCCCGGCAGCTGCACCCCGGCGTCGAGCCGGCCGAGGACGAGGTTGGCATCGGTGACGGTCGGCAGCTCGCCGCCGCGGCCGTAGCACGCCGGGCCGGGGTCGGCACCGGCGCTCTGCGGCCCCACGCGCAGCGCACCGCCGGAGTCGAGCCAGGCGATGCTGCCCCCGCCGGCGCCGACGGTGTGGATGTCGAGCTGCGGGAGGCGCAGCGGCAGGCCCCCCACCCGGCGCTCGGCGCTGCGCCCGGCCACCCCATCCCGGATCAGGCAGACGTCGGTCGACGTGCCGCCCATGTCGAAGCTGATCGCATCCGGATTGCCGGCCGCAACGACCGCCGCGACCCCTCCCGCCGGCCCCGACAGGAGCAGCCGGGCCGGGTGGGCGGCCGCCTCCTCGAGGTCGCACACACCGCCGTTTGACTGCATGACTGCCGGCGGGGGCAGGCCGTCGCTCGTCGCCGTCTCCGCGAGCCGGCGCAGATAGCCGCCGGTGACCGGCCCCAGATAGGCGTCTGCGATGGTGGTCGAGGCCCGCTCGAATTCGCGAAACTCGGCCGCGACCTCGTGGGATGCGACCACGTGCACGCCCGGGAGGGCGGCCCGCAGCCGGTCGGCAACCTCCCGTTCGTGGACGGGGTCGGCGTAGGCGTGAAGCAGGCACACGGCCACCGCCTCGACGCGCTCCCGGCGCAGCCGCCGTTCCGCCGCGGCCACCGACCCAGCCTGCAGCGGGCGCAGGACGCCGCCGGGCCCCATGCGCTCGTCGACCTCCACCGCGACCTCGGCCAGCGGCGCCGGCGGTGCCGCCTCGGGCCGGTACAGGTGCGGACGGGCCTGGCGGCCGAGCGCCGGGATGTCGCCGAACCCGCGCGTGGCGACGAAGGCGGTGCGGGCACCGCGGCGCTCGAGCATCGCGTTGGTCGCGACCGTGGTGCCGTGGCCGAAATGGGCGACATCCGCGGCGGCCACGGCGCCGTCGGCGAGCGCCAGGCGCACTCCTTCGATCACCCCCAGCGAGTGGTCGCTCGGGGTCGTCGGCACCTTGGCCGTGACCAGCCTCCCGCTGGCGATCACGGCGACGTCGGTGAACGTGCCGCCCACGTCGACTCCCACGATCGCGCGCATGCGCGGGGGAGGATACGCGCTTGCCTTCAAAGTGGTGTCGAGCCCGATTATGCTGCGCCGATGGACGTGGCCCGCCACCATTCCGCCGAACGCACGCCGGGAGCCCGCGGTGCGACCTTCGGACGCGCCCAGAAGGAGCGGATCGCGCTCGTCATGAACGTGTACAAGCGCCTGTTCGCCGTCGCGGCCGGGCTCACGGGCGACGATCTGCGCCGGCTCGGCGGACAGGCCCTCGACCGCATCGCCGCGTGGTCGCCCGCCCTCCTCGAGGAGATCGACGGCATCGCCCACGGGAGCGGCAACCAGGTCGAGTTGATCGGCGCGCTAAACGCCCGCACCGAGCTCCTGGCCGCGTCGGCCGGTGAGTGCTCGACCATCGCCTGCCTGGGCACGGCCACCGCATCGGGCAGCCCCTTCGGCGTCCAGACCTGGGACTGGCACGAGGAGCTGCGCGAGGGCTGGCTCGTGTGGACGATCGAGCACGCCGACGGCCGCCGGGTCGAGACGCTGACCGAGGCGGGGATCGTCGGCAAGATCGGGGTCAACGCCTCGGGCGTCGGGGTACTCCTGAACATCCTCGGCCACCGCAACGACCGAACGCCGGTCGGCGTCCCGGTGCATGCGCTGTGCCGGCGGTTGCTGGACGAGTCGGACGGCGCCGTCTCGGCACTGACGCTCGCGGGCACCGCGACGATGTCGGCCTCATCGGCCGTGACCATCGTTGCCGACGACGCCGACGGCGGCGTGGCCTGCACCGTCGAGGTGTCCCCGGCCGGGCCCGGCTATTGCATGCCCGACCAGCGCGGCATCCTGCTTCACACCAATCACTTCCTGGCCGACCCCGGCCGCGAGGGCGACAAGATGGTGCGCGAGTCGCCCGACACGATGCTGCGGCTCGACCAGGCCCGCCGCCGCATCGACGTGCTCGAGACGCCGATCGAGGTCGAGGACGTCCTGACGGTGATGGACACCCACCGAGGCGGCTCCGGCGCGATCTGCTGCCACCCCGCGGCCGGCGCCGTCTTCGGCGATCGCTGGACGACGCTGGCCACCATCGTCATCGAGCCGGCTCGGGCCGAGATGCGGGTCACGGCCGGCGGGCCGTGTCAGAGAGCGGCGGCCTCGACGGCCAAAGCGGCCGCCAAGCAGTGATCCTCGCGCCACGGTAGCGCGGCCAGCTGGATGCCCACCGGCAGGCCCAGCGAGTCGGTGCCGCACGGCACGCTCACGGCCGGCCAGCCGAGCAGGTTGAAGATCACGGTGAGGCCGCACATCGCATAGGTGACGTCCATCGCCGGATCGCCCGCGAACGGGACCGTCTGCACCCCGATCGGGGGCGGCGGCTGGGCCTGGGCCGGCGTCGCCACCAGGTCGATCCCCGCGGCGGTGAGCTTCGCCAGCATGTCCTCCCGGTACTCCAGCCGGTACTCGTTTGCGACGGCGAAGCCGACCGCTCCCATCTTTTCGGCCAGCGCGAGGTCGCGAGCGACCTCGGGGCCGAAGTCGGCGCGGCGGGCCGGCCAGTATTCGGCGAGGGTGGCCGCCTCCTCGGGGATGAAGGGGTCGCCCTCACCGAGCGGTGTCGGCCACTCCAGGTCGACCTCGACCAGCTCGGCGCCGGCTTGTTCGAGCGCGGCGACTGCGAGCCGCACGCGGGCCACGATGTCGGGCGCCGAGTGCTCGAAGAAGTAGCGCTCGGCGACGCCCACCCGAAGGCCCGAGAGGTCACCGCTCAACTGCTCGCTCCAGCGCTGGGTCGGCACCGGGGCGACGCGTGGGTCGCGGCTCGGCCAGCCCGTCATCGCCTCGAGCTGGAGCGCGCAATCGCGCACCGTGCGCCCCATCGGGCCGCAGTGATCGAGGCTGATGCAGAGCGGATGGATGCCCGCCAGGCTGACCCGGCCGAGCGTGGGCTTGAGGCCGACCACGCCGCAGCACGAGGCGGGGCAGCGGATTGACCCGCCGGTGTCGGTGCCCGGCGCTGCGGCCACGAGCTTTGCCGCCAGCGCGGCGCCCGATCC
>DATCPV010000146.1:0-2876 GCA_036569885.1 Gaiellales bacterium
GGCCGGCCTCCACCGCTGCGGCGTCGATCGCGTCGTTACCGGCCGCGAGGTCGCCCGGCTTGAGGTAGGCGAGCGTGGGCAGCCAGCCGCCTGCCTTGCGTCCTGTCAGGTTGAGCATGCGCGGCTTGTAGGCGCCGACCCAGATGCCGATGTCGTGCAGCGGCGCCGGGCCACGGGCGGCACCGCCGAGGCGGTGGTGGGAGCCCTCGACGTGTGCGGGACCCGGTTGATCGACGTCCCAGAGCGCTCGGATGACGTCGATCGCCTCCTCGAGCGCGGTGACGCTCTGGCCGGGGGTCAGGCGCGGCCCGCCCATCGCCGCGATTCCGTCCCAGAAGGCTCCCGCGCCGATTCCGAGCTCCGCCCGCCCGCCGCTCACGATGTCGAGGCTCGCGACCGCGCGGGCCACGACCGCCGGATTGCGAAGCGGCAGGTTGAGGACGTTCGCGCTCAGGCGCACGCGGGTCGTCCGCGCGGCGACGAACGAGAGCAGCGTCCAGGCGTCGAGGAACCGTGCCTGGTAGGGGTGGTCCTGAAAGGTGACCAGGTCGAGCCCGGTCCGGTCGGCAAGCGTCGCGAGCGCGACGACCGTCTCCGCGTCCTGGCTCGCGGGGGTGATGAACACGCCGAACTCGACGTCGTGCCCGTAGTCGGTCATACGCCCTCGCACCGGTCGAGCGCGGCGCTCCCCACCCGGAGCCAGTGCTCGACGTGCTCCGGCGTGCGGTGGCGAATCGACCAGTCGACCTGGCGCAGGGCCATGTGCGCGGCGTACGCCTGGAGCAGCTCCGGGGGGCGAGATCGCTCGACGGGGCGCCAGGGCAGCTCGCGTGCCCGCGGCGGCCCGGTCGAGACGCTCAGGCCGAAGGCCAGCGTGACGAGGTCGAACGCCGGGTCGCCGATGCCGACGCCCTCCCAGTCGATGACCGCGGCCACCTCGTCGCCCTGCCAGAGCACGTTTCGGTGATGGAAGTCGCGATGCACCACACCGGTCGAGGGCTCGATGCGCCCGGCGGTGCGCGCGCCGATGACATGGATGCGATCGAGCAGGGCCCGCGTCCGCTCGCTGTGGGTGCGGAGGGGCTCGTGGACGCAGTACCCGTCGCAGCCCTCGAGGAGCGAGCCCGTGAGCCAGGCCCCGAACGCGTCGCTCGCCGGCACCTCCACCCCGCCGTGCCGGAGTGCGAGCTCGGTGAGGCGGCCGACCATCGCCTCGTCCAGGTCCTCTCGCTGGCGGCCGTCCACCCAGGTCTGGGCCGCCATCACCTGACCATCGAACGAGCCGGCGAGGACATACCTCGGCGCGGGGTAGCCGGCGCTGCGGAGCCGCTCCACGAGGTCGATCCCCGCCCGCAACGCCGCGCCCTCCTCGTCGCCGCCCGGCCACCGCTTGAGCACGAGCCGGCGCCCGGCCTGGTCGCGCACCTCGGTGGCGCCCACCTCTCCGCCCGCGAGCGGGCCGACGATCTCGAAGTCCATCCCGAGCGGCATCGGAGTCAGTGCCGGCTGGGCGTCGCCGATGTCCCGCGGTCGGCGCCGGCGAGTGCCGCCCAGAGGCCGAGGCCGATGTAGAGCACGCCGGTCATGCGCTGCTGGCGGGGCATCCGCCCGGGCCGCCGCAGCAGCCACGCCCGGATCCGGCCGGAGCCCACGGCGTAGGCGCAGTCGGAGAGCAGCCCGACGGTCACGAAGATCGCGCCGAGCACCATGATCTGCATCCACGCGGCGCCGGCCGTGCGGTGCACGAACTGCGGGAACAGGGCGAGGAAGAACAGCGCGACCTTCGGGTTTCCGAGCTCGACGATGACGCCGTGGCGGTAGGCCGGCCAGATCGCCGTCGGGCCCGTTTCGGCGTCCGCCGCGAGCCCGTCGTGCGCCGTGCGCAACGCCGAGACGCCGAGCCAGCACAGATACGCCGCGCCGGCATAGTGGATCGTCGCGAACACCGTCTGCGACGAGGCGATCAGCGCCGAGAGCCCCGCGGCCGTCGCGATCACGTAGGTCAGGGCTCCCGTGGCGCAGCCCGTCGCGCCGGCGACCGCCGCACGGGCACCCCCCTGCAATCCGCGTCCCAGCACGAACAGGTTGCTGGGGCCGGGCAGGGCGACGAACGCCGCGGATACGAGCAGGAACACCAGGAGCGTCTGTGTGGACGGCACCCGGGGATCGTAGAGCCGCCAGCTACCCGCCCGCGCCCGGCTGGACGAGCCCGCTCTCGTAGGCGACGACGACGGCCTGGGCGCGATCGTGGAGATCGAGCTTGGCGAAGATGCGCGAGATGTGCGTCTTCACCGTCGCGTCGCCGACGAAGAGCGTCCGTGCGATCTCGGCGTTCGGAAGGCCGCGGGCGATCAGCCGCAGCACCTCGAGCTCGCGCTGGGTGAGCTCACCGAGCGCCGCGGGCCGTTCTCGGGCCGGCGGACGGCGCGCGTAGTCCTCGATCAGGCGGCGGGTGATCGAAGGCGAGAGGAGCGCCTCGCCACTCGCGACGACACGCACGGCATGCATGAGCTCGTCGGCGCCCGCATCCTTGAGCAGGAACCCGCTCGCGCCCGCGCGGAGCGCCTCGTAGACGTACTCGTCGAGGTCGAACGTCGTCAGGATGAGGATGTGTGGAGCGCCCCGACCCCGCGCGATTCGGCGGGTGGCCTCGATGCCGTCGAGGTTGGGCATGCGGATATCCATCAGCACCACGTCCGGCCGCAGCGCCCGGGCGGCCTCGACTGCCTCACGCCCGTCGCCGGCCTCTCCAACGACCTCCAGGTCGGGCTCGGCGTCGAGGATCACGCGGAAGCCTGTGCGGACGAGCGCCTGGTCGTCTGCGATGAGGACGCGGATCATCCAGCAGCGTCTGGGTGGAGCGGAAGCCGCGCCCG
>DATCPV010000147.1:0-3562 GCA_036569885.1 Gaiellales bacterium
GGCGAACTGCTCGGACGAGCTGCTGGAGGTGTCAGGGCTTCTGTGCCGAAGGCTCAGTCCGGGTACTCGTCCTTGCGGAAGTTGAGGGGCTCGGCCGGCGTCCCCTTCGGCGCCCGGTCGAGCAGGAAGCTGAAATAGGGCGCGACGAAGGGGTCGGGCGCCGTCACCGTATAGGTGTGGTAGACAGTGCCGTTGTCGCGCGCGAACGCGATCCAGCTCGGGGCCTCGCGCAGACCATCCTCGAGCTTGGCGCCGATCTGGCCCGACCACTCCACGAGCCAATCGGGCGGGTCGTCGATCATCCCCTTGACCTCGGGAACCTGCTGCGCCTGCTCCTCGGTCATCGCAAGGCCGAAGTCGAACGCGAAGTCGGTGTTGTAGGTGGAGACGTAGGGGAACTGCCAGCCCATCCGCTCCTTGTAGGCGACCAGCCGCTCGATCGGTGCCCGCGAGAAGCAGATCAGCGTCACGTCGCAATGGTTCAGGTGGACGAGCGAGCCGTCGAGCCCGTCTCCCAGGCTCGTGCACCCGGGGCACGCGCCGAGCGTGTAGTCGGGGCCGAACATGATGTTGTAGGCGAGGAGCTGGGAGCGGCCATCGAAGAGCTCGGCGAGGGTCTTCCTGCCGTCCTCGGTGTCGAATTGGTACTCCTTCTCGACCGGCACCCACGGCAGCTCGAGCCGCCGCTTCTTGATCTCCTCGTTTCGCTCCGCCTGCTCGCCTTCGAGCTTCGCCAGCTCGCGCCGAGCCGACTGCCATTCCTCGGTGGTTCCGATCCTGTGCTCTGGCATCTCATCTCCTTCTGTCGGGCTCGCCCGCTGCGGTGCGGGCGCTCCGGCGATCACCATATGAGACCGCGGGCGCCGTCGAAACTCATCGCCGTCGTTTTTGAACCGCGGCCCGCGGCACTCCGGCGTCAGTCGAAACACAAGGCGTTCATGGCCTTGCTTGGGAGGTCGCTGCAGGACGCGTAGAGTCTTCTCCCATCCCACCAGGTCGCCTTGTTCACGCCGTCGGATCCTCCGCCGTGCAGTGTGCACATGCATCCGCGGTACGTGACTCCTCGCACCTTGACCGGGCCACCTTGTTCATCGCACGAGACGCCGGTCAGTCAGTGAAAGCCCGGCTGCCCCGCCAGGTATTGCAGTTCAGCTCTGTCGATCGCGGGTGGATGGCCAGAGCAGGCTGACAAAACGAGGACGCACAAGCCCGAGCCGCAATAGCCGAAGAGTCTCGCCCGTCGCTTGGACTGCCTCGCCTCCATGGCACTCACCTGCATGAAGCGGAATGGAGCTAGTCGGGCTCGAACCGACGACCTCCACGCTGCCAGCGTGGCGCTCTCCCAGCTGAGCTATAGCCCCAGATCGGGCCGGAGTATACCCCCGCCGGCCGGTTCGACGGACATGCCGCGACCGGCGGCCAGCCGCTCCAGCACCAGAGCGGTGTCGGCGATGGCGACTCCGGACAGGTGCTGCTCGCGGGCGGCGAAGTCGGCCACGATCTGGCCCAGCGCGGCCGCGTAGGCCGGTTGGTCGCGGTCGCCGAGGGCCCGAAGCGCCCGGCCGGTGCGCGCGAAGGCGTCGTCGGCGGTGAGCATCAACTCCACGTCGGGCCGCTCGTCGAGCGTCACCTGGGCAAGCGCGCGCAGGTAGGCCGAGGCGGGCGTGTCGCCGGGCCCCACCTCGGCCTGCGCCCGGCGAGCAATCGCCTCGGCGCCGTCGCCGGCCACGATCGCCATCTTGAGGGCACCCAGCAGCCGGCCCCAGCTCGACGGCCCCGTGTCGGCGTGCGATGCCAGGTAGGCGTCACGGGCCTTCAGGAGCGCGGGGCCCGCATCCGCCCCGGCCAGAAGCGCGCGGTAGGCGTCGGCCTCGGCGGCCAGCGCAGCGTCGAGATGGCTGCCCGCGCTCATTCCAGCGGCCTGCGCCCGGCGAATCCGTCATCCGGCGAATGCCAGAAGGCGATCCGCGGCTCGCCCACTTGCCAGCACAGGAGCGCGTCCTGGCCGTCCACGTCGGCCGGGAAGTCGATCAGGCCGCGGTCCATGTCCTTCACCTGCACGCCCTGGGCGGTGAACCTGGCCACGATCTCGTTCAGCTCAGCGTGCGACGCCTCGACGGTCTCGCGCAGCTCGCGCACCTCGGGCCGCTCCATGTTGCCGCCGTTGGATCCGATCGCGATCACGAGTCGCCGCCAGCGCGACTCCAGATCACGGCTGCGGGCGCGGGCCTCGACCATGCGTTCTGCCTGAGCGCGCAATTCGGTGTCGAGCAGCTCCTGCGCCTCGGCGAGCGTGAATCGGCGCTCCTGCTCCACGCGTCCGGGCTACCCGGCCGCGTAGGTCTCGCTCGGCACCTGGCCCCAGAGCGCCTCGAGCCGGTAGAAGGCGCGCGCCTCGGGCGTGAACACATGCACGACGACGTCGAGGTAGTCGAGCAGGATCCAATCCCCCTGCCGGTGCCCCTCGATCCGCCGCGTCAACAGCTGCTCGCGCTTCAGCTCCTCGTGGACGTGCTCGGCGATGCCCTGCGTCTGGCGTGGATTGCGCCCCGAACAGATGACGAAGTAGTCCGTGTAGGTGACCACTCCACGCATGTCGAGGATGACGATCTCGGTGGCGAGCCTATCGGCAGCCAACGATGCCGCGCGATGGGCAAGCTGGATGGTCTCTGTCAGGCGCTGGTCTCCATATCGGCGCGTTCAGCCTAGCACGGGGTCGGGGCGTACAACCCCTCGCGCCCGATCGCCTCGGCCACCGCCGCGGGCACCAGACCGGCCACGTCCATCCCCTCGGCGACCTTGCGCCGGAGCTCCGAAGACGACACGTCCACGGGCTGCATCACGAGCTCCTCGGCATCGGCCGCATGCGGCGCTCCCGGCCGCCCGGCAACCACCAGATGGGCGAGATCGCGCACGCGGTCGGGGCGATGCCACGAAGGCAGCGCCGCCAACTGGTCGGCGCCCATGATCAGATACAGGTCGACGCCCGGGCGAGCCAGCTGCTCGAGCGTGTCGACGGTGTAGCTCGGGCCGCCGCGATCGAGCTCGAGCCGGCTCACCTCGACGCCCCGCTCGCCGGCGAAGGCCGCCTGCGCAAGCCGGTAGCGGGTCTCGGCCGGAGTCTCGGCGGTCGGACGGTGCGGCGGATACCCGGTCGGCACCACCAGCACGCGGTCGAGCGCCAGCTGGTCGCGCGCCGACCGCACGACCATCACGTGGCCGTTGTGCGGCGGATCGAACTGCCCGCCGAAGACGCCGATCCGGCTCACGCGCCCCTCGGCTTGAACGTGAACCGGTGCGCCCCGACCAGGATGTCGTCGCCGGGGCGGGCGCCGGCGTCGCGCAGCGCGCGCTCTACGCCGAGCTCCTCGAGCTCGCCCGCGAGCGCGGCGACGTCGGAATCGTCGTCGGGATCGAGGCGCTCGGCCCGCTTCTCCAGGTCACGCCCGGCCACGCGCAGCGTCCCGGAGTCGCGGAGGATTCTGAAGCGGCGGCGGGCGGCCGGCGCCGGGCGGTACACGAGGTAGTCGGCCAGCTCGGGCTCGACGGGCTCGGCCGGCGC
>DATCPV010000148.1:0-2456 GCA_036569885.1 Gaiellales bacterium
AAGACGCTGCCGCCACCGGCCGCCTCCCGCGTCTACGAGCTGACGGACTACGGCCTCGAGCTGAAGCCGGTCATGCGGGAGCTCGCACTCTGGGGCGCCCGCTCGCTCGGGCCGCCGACCGCGGCCGACGAGTTCTTCCCCGGCTGGCTCGTCTGCCCGGTCGACATGATCCTCGGTCCGGTCGCGCCCACCGGCCGCTTCGAGTTCCGGGTCGGCGACGAGATCGCCTCACTCGTCAACGGCGTCGCGCACACAGGCCCGGTCGACGACCCCGACGTCGTGGTCGAAGGCGACGCCGAAGGGGTGTACTACCTCTTCATCGAGCGGCGGCTGGACGGTGTGTCGGTCTCAGGCGATCGCGCCCTGCTCGACCACCTGATCGACGCCGCTCCGCGGCCTTTCGTCGCCTAGACGGGTCCGCTACTGGTCACTCCACCAGTCGCGCTCGCCGTCGACGTCGTCGCGCGGAGCGTCGCCGAGGTTTGGCGCGCCGATGACGAGGAGTTCGAGGCCCTCCGGCCCGGCCTCGTAGCCTCGCCACGTACCGGGCGGGACGCGCACCGCGTCCCATTCCTTGAGCTCGACGATCTCATCGTCGACCTTCATCCGCCCGCCCCCGCGCACGACCACGTACACCTCCTCTTGCGTCTTGTGCGTGTGGCCGTACGGAAAGCGATAGCCGGGCGGGACGCGCTGGTAGGTCAGGCCGCATTCCTCGAGCTCGAGGGCCACGGTCGCAGCGCGGAACTCCAGGTCCGGCGCGCCGTCGAACTTCGAGCCGAGGTCCTCCAGATCCTCCTTGATGTTCCTGAGCGTGAACGGCACGGCGCAATCCTACGGCCCGTCACGTCTTCGCACGCAGCTACCGCTCCGCGTAGTCGACTCGCCGGAACGGCCAGTCGCTGGCCAGCCAGTCGCTGACCGCGCGGTACAGCGGCAGGTCGAGCTCTGCGCGGTCGGCCCGCACCCACGAGTCGACGTGGGCGGCGCCGGGCTCGGGGTCGGGCCGGAGCGGGTAGATGTAGACGCAGCCGATCACGTCATCGTCGTCACCGAGCACCGTGTAGGTGAAACCGGTGCGGGCCTGGAAGTCGCGCTGGTGGCGCAGCAGGTCGTCGCGGTTCTGGTCGATCGTCATCTCGCGCGGCCAGTTGCCCTTGGCGAAGCCGGGCGTGTCGCGGATGTGGTGCATCGATGACGTCCAGGCCGCGTAGTCGGCCTCGTTGTGCTGCGGGCCGAGCGGCTCCAGCCGGAACTGCGGCGTGGTCACGCCGACGGGCGGGTGGAACTCGTCTGGCACGAAGTCGGCCATCGTCGGGCCAGCCTACCAGCGGGGGCTTGGACTCCCGGGCCTTACAACGGTCAGTGGATCTGGGTGCGCCGCGTGAGCACGCCCTGACCGGGAGTCCCCCGGCGGGAGCTCCCGGAGGCACTGGTGACGGCGACGATTCCGGCGGCGGCCAGACCGAGCAAGCCGGCAACGCCATAGATCACCCGAGGCGACAGCACGACCGCGACGGCACCGCCGAGCAGCAGCGAGCCGCCCTGGGCGGCCCCGAAGACCGCACTGGCAGCGGCGGACACCCGACCGCGCGCGCTGTCGGGAGTGCGCGCCATGAGCAAGGTCGACAGGCAGGTTCCGGCGTAGCCGTTCCCCACGCCGCCGAGCACCGAGAGAGGAACGAGGATCCCGACGGCCGGCGCGACGGCGAACCCGGCCAGCGCTGCGCAGGCGAGGGCTGCCCCGGCGAGCGTGGCGCGTACCTGCCCGTGTTCGGTGCCGACGCGGCCCGCCCCGAGCGATCCTGCCACCATGCCCGCCATCCAGGACGCCTCGGCCACGCCGTACCAGACGCCTCCGGCGTGGAGTGTTTCGCGGACCAGGTACACGAGCACGACGTCGACCATGCCGACCAGGAGGACGACGAGGGCGACGCCGGCCAGGAGCGGAGCGAGGACCCGATCTGCCTGGAGGATGGCGAATCCGCCCCGGGCCGGGCTCGACCCGTCGACGGTGGGAACCCGCTCGGGCACCCGGCGGGTGCGGACGAGGACGGCGGCGACGGTGACGACGACGAACGTGGCGGCGTCGACGGCCACCGGCACGCCCGAGCCGAACGCCCCGGCCAGCAGACCGCCGACGGCCGGAGCGCCGACGAGGGCGAGGGCAGTGAGGGATTGCTGAGCCGAGACCGCCGCGGCCAAGTGGTCATCGCCGGCCAGTCGGGGGACGAGGGCCGACCAGGTGGCCCCGGTCACCGACGCGGCCGCACCGAGCACGGCAACCAGGAGCACGATCAGCACGACCGAGTGGAGGAAGATCAGCGGGATCGTGGCCGCCACCTCCGCCACCCCACCCCCGACAAGGAGACGCCGGGAGTCGTGGGCGTCCACCAGGCGCCCGACCGGGCGGGCGAGCAGCAGCAGCGGGACGACCCCGGCGGTCAGCATCAACC
>DATCPV010000149.1:0-4204 GCA_036569885.1 Gaiellales bacterium
GCGACGGCCATGTCGGCCGCGCCCTCGTCCGGCGCGGCGATGTGCCGCTGCCGGATCCCGAGCTTGCGCTCGAGGAAGTCGGCGTCCCACCCGAACCGCTCGATCAGCTCATCGTTGCGGACAACACGCTCCGGCAGATAGGTGCCGATGCCCCGGATACCGATGCTCACGCGCGCTCCGCGATGAACGAGAACCCGATCTGCCCCGACAGCGGCTCCGGGGTTCCCTGCACGCGGAAGCGCACGCGCGTGAAGCGGAGGTCGCCCCGGTGCAGGTCGCCGGCGAGCTCCTCCTCGATTTCGAGCTCGGGCTGCGGCCGGAGCCCGTAGGGGAACACGAAGCCCTGCATCGAGACCCATCTGATCGAGGGGTTGCGCCCGTCGAGCGTCTGCATGTGCAGCTGCTTGGTCGTCTCGACGATGCCGCGCACCAGTTCGTCCCCGTCCTCCACGCCGCGCATCACCGCATGTCCGCTGAAGGGGCCGGACAGCGCCGCTGCGGCCACGATCTCGTTGCCGCGGTCGCGATCCTCGTGGCCCGTGATCGTCGTCCCCGGCGCCTCGTGGACGACGCCGATGAACGGTGCCCCGCCGGCGTGCGCACGGAGCAGCGCCACGGGCTCGCGACCGTCCTCGGGCGGCGCCGAGCCCTCACTGATCTCGACGACACCGTCGGTGTCCGAGAGCTCCGCTCGCACGACGAACTGGTCGACGGCGAGCGCGGGAGCGCTCGTCGCCACCCGCTCGATCGCGTCGGCCATGGCTGCGAACATCGCGGCGCCCTGGACGTAGCGGCGATTGCCGAGAAAGGCAAAATCTGCTGGTACGGAGCTGATTACAGACACGGGAAGAGGGCCGCTTCGGGCCGCGTCCAATGATAGAGGAGACCGGTTGCGCTACTCGCCGGGGGCGGGCGCGGGGATCGGTATGCCGAACCCCTCGCTGAGCGCGGTGACATCGGCCTGGTGGACCGCGTCCAGCGCGTAGCCGCTTGCGTGGCACAGCATCATCACCTCCGGCGTGAGGCAGGCGACGCGGCGCCCGAGGACCTCGCCGGAGCCCGAAAATCCGTGGCGGGGGTAGATCCAGTCGCCGCCTGTCGTCATCTGGTAGACCCCGTCCCCCTCCTCGGTGAACACGACCGGATGGACGTCGACCTGGTGCCCGACGTCATCCAGCATCACCACGATGCGCGCGTCGCCAGCGTCAACGCGGAGGTAGCCGAGCTCGCCGAGCGCAGCCTCGATCCCTGCCACATCCTCGAGCGCGGCTACCACGTCGAGGTCATCGTGCCGGCGTCGCTGCCGGCCCAGGAGCGCGTCGATCGCCCACCCTCCGTCGAGCCATACCCGAACGCCGTGACTCGCGAGATGGGCCACCAGGTCGACCAGGCGGTCGGGGCCCATGTCGGCCTGAGGCTCTCGCCAAGGTGGCGGCCCGGCGAGGGCAGCATGCGGAGGGCGAGCGGCTGGCCCAGGAGGCCGTCGAGCTGGCGAGCCGGACGCAGAACCTCGAGGGGCAGGCCAACGCCCACGCCGACCTGGGCGAGGTCCTGGCGCTGGCGGGGCGGCCCCGTGAGGCGGCGGACGCCTACGAGGAGGCCGTCGCCCGATACGAGCGCAAGGGGGACGTGGTCTCCGCCGGGCGCGCGAGGCGTGCGCGCCAGGAGCTTCCGGCGCCGGCCTAGATCTCGAGCGGGTTGAAGACGCCTCGGCGCACGAACCGGCCGTGACCGGGTTGCGTGAGGATCTTGCCGTCGTCGAACACGACCGTCCCGCGTGAGAGCGTCAGCCTCGGCGAGCCGCTGACCTCACGGCCCTCGTAGATGTCGTAGTCGACGTTCATGAACGACGTATCGACGCCAAAGACATGCCGGCGCTTCGGGTCAAAGACGACGATGTCGGCATCGGCTCCCACCGCGATGACGCCCTTCCGTGGGTAGAGGCCGAACATCTTCGCGACGGCCGTCGACGTGATCTCGACGACGCGATTCATCGAGAGCCTGTGCTCGCCGACACCGTGCTCCCAGAGCATCGGCAGCCGATGCTGGATCGCCGCGAGGCCGTTCGGGATCTTCGAGAAGTCGCCCAGTCCGAGCCGCTTCTGCTCGTCGGTGAAGGGGCAGTGGTCGGTCGAGATGCTCTGCAGATGGTCGAACCGAAGCGCATCCCAGAGATACGGCTGATTTGCCGCGTCGCGCAGGGGCGGCGAGCAGACGTACCGCGCCCCGACGAAGTCCGGGCGGCGCAGGTCGTCGATCGTGTTGAAGAGGTACTGGATGCAGGTCTCGCCGTAGGCGGCCACCCCACGACTCCTGGCGCGGATGATCTCCTCGGCCGCGTCGCGGCAGGAGACGTGAACGACGAAGACCGGCGCCCCGGCGAATTCGGCCAGGCGGATCGCCCGCCCGGTCGCCTCCGCCTCCATCGCCTCGGGGCGGGTGAGGGCGTGATGGATCGGATCGGTCTGCCCGTTCGCAAGTGCGGTGGTGACGAGGTGCTGGATCGCGAAGCCGTTCTCGCAGTGCACCATCACCAGCGCCTCGAGCTCCCGCGCGTGCTCGAGCACGGCCAGGTACTCGTCGTCGCGCACCATCAGCACGTTCGGATAGGCGAGAAACACCTTGAAGCTCGTGACGCCCTCGGCCACCATCGCGCCCATGTCGGCGAGCGTCTCCGGGTCGGCGCTGGTGATCGCCATGTGGAAGCCGTAGTCGACGTGCGCGGCGCCCTCGGCGCGGCCCATCCACTCCTCCAGCGAGCTGCGCAGCCCGTTGGGGTGCATCTGGAGGGCGAAATCGACGATGCACGTCGTGCCGCCCGCGGCCGCCGCCTGCGTGCCGGTGTCGTAATCGTCGGAGCTGTGAGTGCCGCCGAACGGCATCGACATGTGGGTGTGGTTGTCGATCGCCCCCGGAAGCACGAAGCACCCGGTCGCGTCGAGCACCTCCGCGTCGACGTCCTCGAAGGCCCCGACCCCGGCGATGGTCTCCCCCTCGATGAGCACGTCGGCGGCGAACGATCCCGACGCGTTGACCACGGTGCCGCCACGGATGATCTTCCTCATCGCGTTGCCCCTTCCTGGATTAGCCGGCCGCGACCCGATCGATCGCGTAGCTCACGGTGTGCGCGTACGCCCGGATTGCAAGGTCGAGGTGCTCGAGCGGCGTGTCCTCCTCCTTGGCATGGCTGATCCCGTTCGTGGACGAGGAGAAGATCATCACGGCCGGGACGACGCGCGCCATCTCCGCCGCGTCGTGGAGCGGCCCCGAAGGCAGCGCGTGGTCGGTGCCGCTGAGCGCCAGGCAGGCGCTGCGAGCGGCCGCGATCAGATCCTGATCGAACGGGATGGGTGCGATCTGCCAGATGCGCTCCCACTCGACCGTGCACTGCTCTGCCGACGCGGCCTCGTCGCCGCTTGCGCGTGCCTCGGCGAGCATGGCGGCGAGCTCGGCGGCGTGGATGTGGCGCTGGTCGAGCAGCACGGACGTTGCTCCCGCGATGACCGTGGCCACGCCCGGGGTGCATTCGGCAACGCCGATCGTGGCGACCCCGGTGTGGCGGACGGCGCCGTCGCGCACGGCGAGCGCGAACCGGGCGGCGGCCAGGAACGAGTCGCGCCGGCTCGGCATCGGCGTCGACCCGGAGTGGGCGGCCTGCCCGTGGAACACGACGCGGTGCCGCTCGACGCCCACGGTGCCGAGCACCGTCCCGACCGCGAGGCCGGCACTCTCGAGCACCGGGCCCTGCTCGATGTGCAACTCGAGGTATGCCCGGACGTCGGCTAGCCGGCTCCGCGCAGCGCCGGCTCGATCGAGGTCGACTCCATGCTCGGCGACAACGTCGGCGAGGCGTGCGCCCGCAGCGTCGCGCAGGTCGCGCACATCGTCGGCCCTGATGCTACCGGACAGCCAGGACGACCCGAACAGGCTGCGGCCGAAGCGGGCGCCCTCCTCGTCGGCGAAGTCGATCAACGCGACCGTGCAGGGCGGAGGGCCCGCCTCCGCGATCGCCCGGAGCACCTCCAGCGCTCCCAGGACGCCCAGCGCGCCGTCGAGCCAGCCACCGTTCGGCACCGAGTCGATGTGCGACCCGATCACGACGGTCTCCGGCCGCGCGCCGTCCATGCGCGCCCACAGGTTACCCGCCTCGTCGACATCGACGGTGACGGGCAGCTCGCTCAGCCGTTCCCGCAGAAATCGGCGG
>DATCPV010000150.1:0-4494 GCA_036569885.1 Gaiellales bacterium
GGATCTACCAGCTCGCGCACACGTCGTTCCGCGAGGGCGAGGTCGCGGCCGAGAACGCCTGCGGCCACGACGCCGAGATGGACTACTCCGCCGTGCCGCGGTGCGTGTACACCGACCCCGAGGTGGCCGCCGTCGGCCTGACCGAGGCCCAGGCCCGCGAGCAGCACGGTGACGATGTCGTCACCGGCCGGTTTCCGTTCGCGGCCGCCGCGCGGGCGCAGATGTACGGCGAGAAGTCCGGCTTCGCCAAGACCATCCACGAAACCCGTTACGGCGAGCTCCTGGGGCTCGTGATCGTCGGGGTGCAGGCGACCGAGCTGGTCAACGCCGGCGTCATCGGCATCTCGGCCGAGTCCACAATCGACACGATCGGCGACTCGATCGCCGCGCACCCGACGCTCGCCGAGGCGGTGAAGGAGGCGGCGCTGGTGGCGCTCGGCCGCCCCCTCCACGTGCCGCCCCCGCGTGCGCGCGCAAAGGCTGCCGCCCGGTGAGCGGTAGCGTCGATGCTTCCCGCTTCCGGATCCCCACACTCAAGGACGACCCGGCCGACGCGGAGGCCATCAGCCACAAGCTGCTCGTCCGCGGCGGCTTCGTGCGCCAGCTCGGCGCCGGCCTGTACACCTATCTGCCGCTGGGCTGGAGGGTGATCCAGCATGTGATGGGGATCATCCGCGAGGAGATGGACACGATCGGCGTCGAGATGCTGATGCCGGTGCTCCAGCCGGCCGAGCTGTGGCAGGCGACGGGGCGCCTGGGGGTCGACAACCTGTTCCACCTGAAGGACTCCTCCGGCAAGCCGTACGTCCTCGCGATGACCCACGAGGAGTGCATCACGTGGCACGCCGCCCGCGAGATCCGCTCCTACCGCGAGCTGCCCCAGATCTGGTACCACCAGCAGACCAAGGAACGCGACGAGCCGCGGCCGCGCGGGGGCATCCTGCGCACCCGTGAGTTCATCATGAAGGACTCCTACAGCTTCGACCGCGACCTCGCCGGGCTCGAGGACTCCTACGCCCGCCATCGCGCGGTCTACGTGCGGATCTTCGAGCGCTGCGGGCTCGAGACCTTCGCCATCGAGGCCGACGTCGGCATGATGGGCGGCCACGGCGGCGAGGAGTTCGTCGCGCCGAGCCCGAACGGCGAGGCCGACCTGGTGCGGTGCTCGAACTGCGACTACGCGGCGAACGTCGAGGTGGCTCGCTCCACGCCGCGGCCGGCCGAGTTTCCCCCGCACCTGGACGCTCCGCAGGAGATTGCGACACCCGGCGCGACGACCATCGAGGCGCTGGTCGATCTGCTCGGGATCGACCCGGCGGCGACAGCGAAGGCGATGCCCATCGTCGCCGGCGGCAAGATGGTGCTCGCGCTCGTGCGCGGCGACCAGCGCCTGCACGCCCTCAAGACCGAGAAGGCGCTTGGCATGGCGTTCCGGCCGGCCGAGGCGGAGGAGATCCGGGTGGCGTTCGGCGCCGATCCGGGCTCAATTGGGCCCGTTGGCGTCGACGTCACGGTGATTGCCGACGAGTCGCTGCGCGAGGGCCAGTACGTGAGCGGGGCCAACCGCACCGGCTGGCACCTGCGCGGGGTGGAGGCCGGGCGCGACTACCAGCCCGAGTTCCACGACCTGCGCGAGGTCGCCGAGGGCGATACCTGCGCGGTCTGCGGCACCGGCATCCTGCACATCGAGGCGGCGATCGAGGTGGGCCACATCTTCAAGCTCGGCACCCGCTACACCGTGCCGCTGAACGCCAACTACCTGGACGAGACCGGGCAGGAGCACCCGATCGTGATGGGGTCATACGGGATCGGGCCGGCCAGGATCGCGGCGGTGGCGGTCGAGCAGCACCACGACGAGGCGGGGATGATGTGGCCGGCGTCCCTGGCGCCGTTCCACGTCCACATGGTCGTGATCGGCGGCCCCGACGATCCCCAGTTCGCGCTCGCCCGCGACATCCAGCGCCAGCTCGAGGACGACGGGCTGAGCGTGCTCTTCGACGACCGTGCCGCCAGCCCCGGCTCGCGCTTCGCCGATGCCGAGCTGATCGGGATGCCGGCGCGGGTGACCGTCGGCAAGCGTACGGCGACCGACGGCACGGCCGACGTGCAGGTGCGGCGGGGCCGCGAGCAGCAGGCGCTCCCGGTCGCCGACGTGCCCGCGGCGGTGCGCGCGGCGATCGACGCCGCCTAACGGGTGTGCGTGCCGCGCCCCTGGCGCGGCTCGAGCGGTGCAAATGCCTCGCGGAGCGGCGCCGCGAGCGCGTAGCGGTGGGCGTAGGCGTTCCGCAGAGGTGCCGGGATGCCCCGCAGCTCAGTGCCGAAGTTGACACCCGCGGCGCCCAGGACTGGGGTTTTCTCCCCCGGCTGCACAGTCGCGCCTCCGGCGGAGGCCCGGAAGGACGGCGCCTGCAAGGCCCCGGGCACGCGGGCCTGTGCGGCCGCCCTCGTCGCACCGCCGCTCGCGACGCTGCCGGTCCCCGAGTCAATGCGCGTCACTCCGAATGCCGCGGCGGCCACGAGGCAGGCGGCGGCCGCCAGGCTTCCGAGCGGCCTCCAGTAGGAGCGCCGCGGCCGGATCCGGCGCGGCCGCGGCTCGGCCCGGACCTGCACCATCACGTCTGCCCGCAGCCGGTCGGGAGCGCTGGCGGCGCCCTCCTCGCGCAGCCGCCGAGCGATCTCGTCGTGGCGGTCGTCGGTCACGGCGCAGCCTCCGCCTGCAGCGCTTCAGCCAGACCGGCGCGGGCCCGGTGCAGGCGCGACTTGACGGTCCCGGCCGGCAGATCGAGCACGGCGGCGGCCTCGTCCATCGACAGGCCGACGACGTCGCAGGCCACCGCCACCACGCGGAATTCCGGCTCGAGCTGGGCCAGCGCGCTCAGCAGGTCGATCCGGTCGTCGGCCGGCGAATCCACGCTGACCGCGGGCACCTCGTCGACGGGCTCGGCCGTGCGTGCGCGCCGTTCGAGCACGTCGTAGGCCTTGCGGACGACGATCCGGTGGATCCAGGTCGAGAAGCGCGCATCGAAACGGAAGCTCCCAAGGCCGCGCCAGGCGGCTACCAGGCCCTCCTGCACGCAGTCGTAGGCATCCGCGTCGGAGAGGGTGATCCGCACCGCGAGCGTGTACAGGCGGTCCTGGTAGCGAACGACCAGCTCCTCGAAGGCCGACTCGTCGCCGTCCGCCGCTCGCTTGGCCAGCACCTCGTCCGCGACGATCTGCACCCGTCCATGGTACGCCCAGGGTGCCTCGAAGCGGGGGAGCGCGACTGTGAGAGCGTCCTGCACCCCTCTATGACACCCCGGGAGCGCGAACGGTTCCCCGATATACTCGGACCCCGCGGGGCGTGGCGCAGTCTGGTAGCGCACCCGGCTGGGGGCCGGGCGGTCGGAGGTTCAAATCCTCTCGCCCCGATCACTGGAAAGCCTGTAAACACGGACACATCGGCTCCACGCGAATCGTGATCGGGCTACGGCTGCTTCTTATCGTTGACGCCTTCGCGCTCCTGGTGGCGTCGAGGATCTCCGATCCGATCGTTGGTGACGTGGCCCTGTTCCCCGCCGTCCTGATCGGGGTGATCGCCGCCATCGCCTGCCTCAGCGCCGACCTGGTGAAGCCGCGCCGCCGGGTGGAGTGGATCTGCTCGTCGCTCTCGATCGTCGCCCCATTCGCGTTTCTCGCCCTGCCGGGCGCATTCGGGCGCGGCGCAGGCGCGGCCGCGATCATCGCACTCCAGGTGATCCCGCTCGTTCGCGCCGGACGCGCTCCTGGCCGTGGCCGATCTGTACACCGAGTCGTCGCGGCGCTCGTCATCACCACCATGGTGTTGCTGATCGCCGTCGTCGCGCTGGTGTGGTACGGGGCGAACTACCTGCTTCGGCCCCCGGCGTCCGTCTTCATTCGCGGCCCGTTCCTCACGCTGGTCACCACGACTCGGGCGGACATTGCATGGCAGATGGCGGCAGGGCAGCCGAATCCGACGGTGAGCGTCACCGCTCCGGATGGAACCATCACGGCTTCGAGATCAGGCCGCTTCAGCGGGCTCGTTCCCGCCACTCGGTACGTGTGGACGGCCAATGTCGCCGGGCACTCGGCGGCCGCCGGCTCGTTCAACACCGCGCCGCTCAACACGGCGACGCCAATCACGCTCGTGTCGTTCGGCGACTACGGATCGGGGAACGCCCACGAGTATGCCGTCGGCCGGCTCGCCGCCGCCCAGGATCCGGATCTGTTCCTCTCGACGGGCGACAACGCCTACCTGCTCGCCGCTCCTCCGGTGCTCAACCGAGCGATCTTCGATCCTCTGCGAAACCTGCTGGGCGAGGCTCCGGCCGTTGTCGCATTGGGCGAGCACGACCTGGCGTATGACGACGGATCGGCAGTCATCGCGGCACTTCATCTGCCAGGCCATCACTACGTGGCCCAATACGGGCCAGTCCAGATCGTCGTGCTCGGCCTCGAGGCCGACGCCTCGGCGCTGGCATACGCGCGTGACAC
>DATCPV010000151.1:0-4667 GCA_036569885.1 Gaiellales bacterium
TCGCCGAAGCGCTTCGTAAGGCCCGTCGTGGAGATCGCGGGCGACCCGTTTTGCGAATTGTTGGCGCCCATTCCTACGTCCAGCGTAGCCGGGTCGCGCCGCCGCGGCCGCTCAGGGCCGAATCGGATACCAATTTCTCACACGACGTTCAGGAGAGCCCTACTTCTTGTACGAGTAGATGAAGAGCTCCGTCGGCGCGGACGCGACCGGCGCGGCCCCGGTATCGAACATCATCTCGAGCGGAGATGCGGTCGACGTCAGCCTGCCCGGATAGCGGGTGGTGGTGAAGTGGTGGAGGTGCCGCTCCCAGATGCACGAGTGGCCCGGGGAGACGTGCGGCTTGACGGCCGAAGTGAACACGGCCCGGCCGCCCATGAACGGCACGCCGGTGGTGAGCACGGTGGCCCGGATGCCGCCCGCTGTCTTCACGGGACGAGGCATGTCCGCACCGCTCCCGAGTCCGGCGGCCGCGTGGCTGATGCCGTCGGGGCCGAACGGGTTCGTCTCGGTGATCCCGAGCTGCTCCAGGCGGCGTCCGCCGAAGCCGAGCTGGGAGAGCCAGAACGAGGTCAGCGAGGACTGCTCGATCACGTTGCCGGTGCACTGCGCGTGAAACACCGGCGCTGCCTTCGCCGCCCTGGGGCGCGCCGCAGACCCAAACCCGATGAAGGTCGCGCAGCCGGGGTCGTGGATCACCGTTGCGGTCTGGGGCACGGTGGTGATGGTGCCGAAGAAGGGAAGCGTGGCCGTTGCGACCTTGAACGTCGCCGCAGACAGCGTCCCCGATGCCACCTGGAACACACCCTGGCCTCCGCCGACCAGCGTGCAGGGCTGCTGCTCGATCGGGCCGGAGGACCGGAAGTGCACGTCGACGGCGCTGGGGTCGATGCTGGTCCCGGTGTTCACCGTCGCGCGGGTGAGCCCCGCGTTTGCGGTGAAGCGCATCCCGGACAGCGGCGCGTAGCCGTACAGGTGCTCCTGCTCGCCGGTGATCAGCCCGCCCGCAGCGGTCGTGCGGTCGAGTTCCACGTTGAGCTGCGGGGGCTGGTCGAAGGCGACCGGCGGGCTCTCGGCGCTCATGGTCATCCGGTAGGTGATGCCGTTCACCGTCACGTTGACCGGGTCGGTGAAGAGCTCCAGGTTCTCGAGGCTGAACGTCGAGGCGCCCGGCAGGTAGCCCGCCATGCGCTGCAGCAGGCCGCCCTTCGGCGCCATGGATGCGAGCATTCGCGGTGTGAACATCACTGCTCGCGGCGGGTGTGTCGCCGCCCCTGCGGATGACGCACCGGCCGCGGCGAGCACCGCTCCGGCGACGGGCAGTGCCGTCGCAAACCGTGTCAGACCGATGCCTCGCACGTTCCCCTCCAGGATCCGGATACCCCGACCATACGACCAAACTGGAACTCTGCCAAATGCGGCCGTACGGTCAGGGGTCGGATGCGAGTCGGGCTGCCGTGGGCCGCAGCTCGTCGAACCGGTCGATCCGGCGCAGCTCGGGGAATCCCCAGGCCCAGATGAGCGCGACCGCGATCGAGGCCGCGCCGCCCAGGACGACCGCAGGGACGGCACCGATGAGGGCCGCCGCCGAACCCGACTCGAACGCGCCGAGCTCGTTGGAGGCGCCGATGAAGACCCGTTCGACGGCGCTCACCCGACCCCGCAGCGCGGGCGGCGTGAGCATCGGAGCGAGCGTGCTGCGCACGACCATGCTGACCATGTCCGCTCCGGCGAGGGCCGCCAGCGCGAACAGCGACAGCACGAAGCTCCGCGACAGTCCGAAAACGATCGTGAACGCGCCGAACAGCCCCACGACCCCGAACAGCGTCCTGCCCACCCGGCGGTGCAGCGGCCGGGTCGAGATGATCGCCCCGACGATCACCGCGCCCACCCCCGGCGCCGCGCGCAGCAGGCCGTTGCCCACGGCGCCGACGTGCAGGATGTCGCGGGCGAACACGGGCAGGAGGGCGGTCGCACCGCCGAAGAGCACGGCCATCAGGTCCAGCGAGATGGCTCCGAGCAGTGGCCGCGTGCGGAGGATCAGGCGGACGCCCTCGAGCACGTCGGAGAGCCGGGGCTCCCGCTCGCCGACGTGCGCCACACCGAGGCCGGCCGGAAAGAGCGGCAGGAGCGCGGCGGCCGCCGCCGCGAACGCGGCTGCAAACAGATACGGCGCCGGGGCGCCCACCGTCTGGGTGATCCCCCCCAGCGCAGGCCCCGCGACCATCGCCGCCTGCCCGACGGATGTCGTGACCGCAACCGCCCGGGACAGGTCGGATGCCGCCACCCCGGCGGCGAGCAGCGGGCCGAGCGTGGGGCCGACGAAGGCGTTTCCGACCCCCCAGCCGAAGGCATGCACGTAGAGCGGCCAGACCGCGGTATCGCCGGCGGCCGCGTCCGCGGCCAGGGCCAACGCGACCACGGTGCTGGTGACGAGCTCGGCACAGGCGACCAGGCGCCGGTCGTGGCGGTCGATGACGTGCCCAGCGGGCAGCGCCAGGACGACCGCGGGGACGAACTCCGCGAGTCCCAGAAGCCCGAGCACGAACGGGTTGTGCTGGCGGCTGAACGCCTGCCAGCCGAGCGCGGTTGCAGCCGCTCCCAGCGCAAGGCTCGAGAACAGCTCGACGAAGACCATGATGGTGATGATGCGGTTTGCCTGCCGGAGCATCCGGGCGGCATGCTCGCCGATTCGTCCGCGCGGATGCGACATCTATCGTGCCTCTGCGGCGAAACCTGCTCGACCCTCTGGCCGGCTGGCTCGAGCGGCTGCCTGCACTCGAGCGGCGGCGCGAGCGCCTCATAATCTGGAAAGACCCCCCAGTTGGCGGATGCCGTGTACGTCGAATCGGGGAGTGTCCGAATCCCTCCCGGCATCTAGCATCCAGCCACGTTGACAGGGTTCACGACCGAAGACGCGAGGCCTCCGCTGCCCGTTCCCGACCCGGTCGTGGACACCCGTAGCCTCGACGGCGACCGCATCCGCCTGCTCCTGGTCGAGGCCGATCAGGCCGCCGCCAGGACGCTGCAGCACGAGCTGCGCGAGGACGATCCTGCGTTCGAGGTCGCCACGGTGGATCGCCTCGATGCCGCGCTTGACCATCTCGGCGCGGCGGCGACCGACGCCGTCGTGGTCGATCTGAGCCTTCCCGACAGCCGCGGGCTCGAGACGCTTTCGGCGCTGCGGGCCGGCGCGCTCGCCCTACCCATCGTCGTGCTCGCCGGAGGCGACGACGAGGAGCTCGCCCTGCGCGCCCTGGGGGTGGGCGCGAGCGACCACCTGGTCAAGGGACGGGTCACAAGCGATCTGGTTGCCCGCGCGGTGCGGTATGCCATCGAGCGCGAGCGGCTGTTGGCCGCCGAGCGCGAGAGCCGGCGCGACGCCGAGGTCGCCCGCGACGGTGCGCTCAAGACCCAGCGCGCGCTCGAGACGAGCGAGCGGCGGCGGCGGGCGCTCCTTGGCTCGATGCTGCGGGCCGAGGAGGCGGAGCGGCAGCGGATCGCGGTCGAGTTGCACGATGACACGATCCAGGTGATGGTTGCGGCGCTCGTGGGCCTCGATGCCTGCCAGGCGACCATCGACCGCGACGACGCCGATGCGGCCGTCGAGCGCATCGCCCGCGCCCGGACGACGCTCTCAGAGGCGGTCGACCGCGTCCGCCGCATGACCTTCGAGCTGCGCCCGCCGCTGCTGGACGCCCAGGGCCTCGGGCCGGCCGTGTCCGACCTTCTCGACGAGGTTGCCGCCGAGTGCGGTCTCGAGACGCGCATCGAGGTCTCGGTGCGCCGCTATTCGCCCGAGATCGAGATCCTGGCCTATCGCACCGTGCGCGAGCTGATGGCGAACGTGCGCAAGCACGCCCAGGCAAACCGCGTCGAGCTGAGCGTGCAGGACCGCGGCAACGTGCTCGCCTGCGCCCTCACCGACGATGGGGTGGGGTTCGATTCGTACGGCGCCGATCGCCCTCGTCGTCGGCGCCGCATGCGGCTCCACCTTGGTCTGGATGCCACGGTCGAGCGCGTCCGGATCGCGGGTGGCGCGTTCTCCATCGAATCCAACTCGGGTGGCACCACCGTCCGCTTCACCGTTCCGATCCACCGCCGAGGGGACGTCCGCCGGGGATAGGGCGTATTGGAGCACGGTTGACGGCGCGGTTGCGCGGCGCCCCGATCACCTTACGCTGGAAGAATGGATCGACGGTCGATATCGGCGTGTCTGTGCGTGCTCGCGGTCGCGATGCTCGCCGGCGCGGCACCCGCGCTGGCCATACCCACGGCGGCACCCCAGAGCGCGCCACTGGCGACGTGGCAGGCCCGCGGCCGGGTGAGCGCGCTCGCGATCGCAAATGGGATCGTCTATCTGGGCGGCTCGTTCACCCAGCTCGAGTCGCACGGCACGCGCAGGACGGTCACCCGCATGCACCTCGCCGCCATCAACGAGGCGACCGGCGCGCCCACGGCCTGGAATCCGAATGTGAACGGTCCCGTGCAGGTGATACGGGTGATCGGCAAGCGCGTGTACGTGGGCGGCAGCTTCACGTCGATCGGCGGCAGGAACGTGCGCAACCTGGCCGTGGTCGGCAGCGGCAGCGGCCGCGTCGTGGCGGGATTCCAGGGGTCGGTCAACGGCACCGTTGGCGCACTCGCCGCCTCCGCGACGACGCTCTATG
>DATCPV010000152.1:0-3985 GCA_036569885.1 Gaiellales bacterium
CGCCCAGAAGGCGACGACCCGGCCTCCGTGCAGGTGTGACGGAGCGAACACCTGAATCACCGCGAACACCGCGAATGACGCCACGGTCACGCAGTGGAAGATCGGCCAGACCTCGTCCAGTGTGGCGTTGTCGGCGCCGACGCGGTCGCGCTTGTAGAGCCCGTAGAAGCCGGCGAGCATGGCCCATACCGGTAGGGCGAATAGCAGCGGATCGAAACCGATTCCGCCGTGCGTGAGCAGGTATGCGCTCGCGGCGGCGGTTGTGAGGCCGAGCAGGTCGGCGAGAACGAGTGCCCAGCGGACGGTCGAGCGGCGGGTGCGGCCGATCGGGCGCGGTCGCCGGATCGCCGGCCTGTGCGCTCGCACAGGCGCGGTGACGACGGCGGTCAGACCACGACCACGCCTCTCCGCCGCGCGTAGCGCGCTAGGAGAACGATCTGCTTTCGCATGCTCGCCCACAGGGTGCCCACCCTCCTCGGATTTTTGCTGCCTCGCATGGTTGAACGTACCTGTCCCAGTTGACTGCGTCAAGGTGAATCTTCACCAAAACTTTTCAATTGAGACATAGACCCATCGCGCGAACGATGATACTGCCCCGGGCGGGGGGCGGGAGCTCGGATTTCCGCTGGCGGCTCTGGCCCGTGTCGCTCCGGTAGGCTCTCGCGGATGCCCGAGCACACCACCAGGGAGCGTTTGGAGGCGGTCGAGCGGCTGCGCGTCGAGGCCGCACACGCCGGCGCCCCGGACGCGGCCGAGCGTCAGCGTGGGCGGGGAAAGTTGCTCGCGCGCGAGCGCATCGAGCTCCTGCTCGACCCGGGCAGCTTCACCGAGCTCGACGCCTTCGTCCGGCACCGGAACCCCAACTTCAACATGATGGAGAACCGTCCGTATGGGGACGGGGTCGTGACCGGCCACGGCACGATCGAGGGCCGGCGGGTGTTCGTGTTCTCACAGGACTTCACCGTCTTCGGAGGGTCGCTGGGCGAGGCCTTCGCCGAGAAGATCGTCAAGGTGATGGACATGGCGCTGCGCTACCGCTGCCCCGTCATCGGGATCAACGACTCCGGCGGCGCCCGCATCCAGGAGGGTGTGGTGTCGCTCGCGGGCTACGCCGACATCTTCGTCCGCAACGTGCACGCCTCGGGCGTGATCCCCCAGATCTCGCTCATCGTGGGGCCGTGCGCCGGCGGCGCCGTCTACTCCCCGGCGATCACCGACTTCGTGATGATGGTCGAGGGCACGTCGCACATGTTCATCACCGGGCCCGAGGTGGTGCGCACGGTCACCGGCGAGGACGTCAGCTTCGAGGAGCTCGGCGGCGCGACGACCCACGCGACCCGCTCGGGCGTCGCCCACTTCACCGCCCCCGACGAGCGGGCGCTGATCGGCGACTGCCGCTACCTGCTCTCGTTCCTGCCCCAGTCGTGCGACGAGCCGCCGCCGTGGGAGCCCCCGTCCGACCCCGCCGACCGCCAGGATCCCGAGCTCGACGGGCTGATCCCCGACGAGGCCACCAAGCCGTACGACATGCACGAGGTCATCAGCCGGGTGATGGACGACGGCGAGTTCCTGGAGGTGCAGCCGCGCTTTGCCGAGAACATCGTCTGCGGCTTCGCCCGGCTGGGGGGACACCCGGTCGGCGTCGTCGCCAACCAGCCCCGGGCGCTGGCGGGCGTGCTCGACATCAAGAGCTCCGTCAAGGCGGCCCGGTTCGTGCGCACGTGCGACGCGTTCGGCCTCCCCGTGGTCACGTTCGTCGACGTGCCGGGGTTCCTGCCCGGCACCGACCAGGAGTGGGGCGGCATCATCCGCCACGGCGCCAAGCTGCTCTACGCCTACTGCGAGGCCACCGTGCCGAAGCTGGCGGTCATCACGCGCAAGGCCTACGGCGGCGCCTACGACGTGATGAGCTCCAAGCACGTCGGGTCGGACTTCAACTTCGCCTGGCCGACAGCAGAGGTGGCCGTGATGGGCCCCGAGGGCGCGGTCAACATCGTCTTCCGCAAGGAGCTCGACGCGGCGGACGACCCCGATGCCCGCCGGGCCGAGCTGGTCGAGGAGTACCGCGAGCAGTTCGCCAACCCGTTCACGGCCGCCGAGCGCGGCTACGTCGACGACGTCATCGCCCCGTCGCGCACCCGGCCCGCGCTGATCACCGCGCTCGACGCGTGCCGGCGCAAGCGCATCGACGCGCCGCACCGAAAGCACGGCAACATCCCGCTGTGAGCGAGGAGCGGATCTCGCTGCAGCCCGAGGCGACGCCGCAGGAGGCCGAGGCGGTGCGGCGCGCGCTCGAGGCGCTCGGCCTGATCGAACCGGTTCCGCCGGAGCCGGCCGCGGCGCCGGCCGACGGGGACCCCGGCCCGGCCTGATGTTCACGAAGGTGCTCGTGGCGAACCGGGGCGAGATCGCGATCCGCGTCTTTCGCACGCTGCGCGAGATGGGGATCGCATCGGTGGCCGTGTACTCCGAGGCCGACCGCGACTCGCCGTTCGTCGCTCGGGCCGACGAGGCCTACCTGATCGGCCCCGGCCCGTCGGCCGAGAGCTACCTGCGCGGCGACGTCATCATCGACGTCGCGCTGCGTTCGGGCGCCCAGGCCGTGCACCCGGGCTTCGGCTTCCTGGCCGAGAACGCGGGCTTTGCCAGCGGCTGCGCCGAGGCGGGCCTGGTATTCGTCGGCCCGCCGCCGGACGCGATCGAGGCGATGGGCTCCAAAACGAGTGCGCGCGAGGTGATGGCGGCGGCCGGCGTACCAATCGTCCCGGGCGGCACCGAGGCGGTCGCGACGTCCGAGGAGGCCCGCCGGATCGCCGAGGAGATCGGCTATCCCGTGGCGATCAAGGCGGCGGCGGGCGGTGGCGGCAAGGGCATCCGCACCGTCCGCGTCGCCGACGAGCTGGAGGCCGCCTATGCCTCCGCCCGGCGCGAGGGCGCGGCCTACTTCGGCGACGACGCTGTCTACCTCGAGCGCTACCTCGACGACCCCCGCCACATCGAGGTGCAGGTGCTGGCGGACGCCCACGGCAACGTCATCCACCTCGGCGAGCGCGACTGCACCATCCAGCGCCGGCACCAGAAGATCGTCGAGGAGACGCCGTCGCCGGCCGTCTCGCCTGAGCTGCGCGAGCGAATCGGCGCGATCGCCGTCGACGCCGCCCGTGCGGTCGGCTACGTCGGGGCCGGGACGGTGGAGGGGCTGCTCGCGGCCGACGGCTCGTGGTACTTCCTCGAGATGAATACGCGGCTGCAGGTCGAGCACACGGTGACCGAGATGGTGACCGGTCTCGATCTGGTGCGCGAGCAGGTCTGGATCGCCGGTGGCCGGCCGCTGGGCTGGGCGCAGGCCGACGTGCGCCTCTACGGCCATGCCATCCAGTGCCGCATCAACGCCGAGGATCCGGCCGCCGGATTCGTCCCCACCCCCGGCCGCGTGACGCGCTACCGCGAGCCCTCGGGGCCTGGAGTGCGGGTCGATTCGGGCGTCGTCGAGGGGACGGTGATCTCGGAGCTCTACGACCCGATGGTGGCCAAGCTGATCGTGTGGGACGAGGATCGCGACCTGGCCCGGCGGCGGATGCTGCGGGCACTCGGCGAGTTCGAGGTGGGCGGAGTCGCGACCCTGATCCCGCTCCACCAGGCGATCATGGCGCACCCCGAGTTCGAGGCCGGCGGCACGATGCGCGACTTCGTCGAGGGCGGTGGTTTCGCCGGTGAGGCGCAGGCGCTCGACGGCGGAGTCTCGCCCGCGACCGAGGTGCGGGCCGTCGTTGCCGAGGTCGACGGGAAGCGGTTCGAGGTCGCCATCGAGGTGCCCGAGCACGCGGGCCGGGCGCGGCTGCGGGCGCGGCGGGCGGTCATCGCCGCCCGCGAGGGCACGGGCCACGGCGCCGTCGACATCGTCCGCAGCTCCATGCAGGGTACCGTGCTGCGGGTCGGGGTCGCAGCCGGCGACCACGTCGCAGCGGGCCAGGTGCTGGTCGTG
>DATCPV010000153.1:0-2478 GCA_036569885.1 Gaiellales bacterium
GCGCTGTGGGGCCGTGACGATCTCGCCCGTGACGCGGGCGCAACCGGCGAGCAGGCCGGCTTCCGCGGCGTCGCCCTGGCCATCAATCTCGAGAGCCGCGAGCTCGTGGATGCCTGTTTCGACGACGTGCGGGCGATCGGCGGCGAGGTGGTGAAGCCGCCTGAGGCGACCGATTGGGGTGGCTACAACGGGTACTTCGCCGATCCCGACAGGCATCTGTGGGAGGTCGCCCACAACCCGAGCTGGCCGATCGGGGCCGACGGCCGCCCGGCGCTGCCGCGCGCGTGAGCCCGCGGCTCGACGCCTATCGCGGCAAGCGCGATCCGGCGCGCACGCCGGAGCCGTTCTCGGATGAGGGCGGCGGCGGCGAGCCGATCTTCGTCGTCCAGCGGCATGACGCCCGCCGGCTGCACTACGACTTCCGCATCGAGCGCGGCGGCGCCCTGCAGAGCTGGGCTGTGCCCAAGGGCATCCCGATGCGCAAGGGCCAGCGCCATCTGGCCGTCCACGTCGAGGACCACCCGCTCTCGTACGCCACGTTCGAGGGCGAGATCCCGGCGGGGGAGTACGGCGGCGGCACGGTCGAGATCTGGGACAAGGGCCACTACGAGCTGGTCGAGGAGAAGCGCGACGGCGGCATCACGGTGCGCCTGCGCGGCGAGCGCCTGGACGGCCTGTGGACGCTCGTCCCGACGCGTCTCGACGGTAACGAGCGCAACTGGCTCATGATCCGCAAGGACGAGGGCGAGGCCGGCACGAGCGGTGCCGATCTGCGCCCGATGCTGGCGGTGGCCGCATCCCAGCTGCCCACCGGCAAGGGCAAGGAGTGGGTATACGAGGTCAAATGGGACGGCTACCGCGTGATCGCCACGGTCGACGGCGGCGAGGCGACTCTTCGCAGCCGCAACGGCAACGATCTCAGCGGCCGCTTCGCGCAGGTCGCGCGTGCGCTCCCCGGGGCCTTGCGAAGCGCCGATTGTGTGCTGGACGGCGAGGTGTGCGCGCTCGACGAGGATGGCCGCCCGCGCTTCTCGCTGCTCCAGCATGGCGGCGGCGCGCTTGCCATGTACGTGTTCGACCTGCTCCGGCTCGACGACCGCGACGTGACCGGCCTGCCGTTGCGCGAGCGCCGCGACCTGCTGGAGGCGACGCTCATCGGCGGCGACGTGATCCGGCTCTCGGTCGGCTTCGACGACGGCCCGGCTCTCTTCGAGCAGTCGCAACGGCTGGGGCTCGAGGGCGTGGTCGCCAAGCGCACCTCGAGCCGGTATCTGGCCGGCCGTCGCAGCGACGCGTGGATGAAGGTGAAGACACAGCAGCGCCAGGAGCTGATCATCGCCGGCTACACGCGCGGCCAGGGCCGCCGCGCAGGGGCGCTCGGTGCGCTGGTGCTCGCCGTCGAGCGGGGCGGCGAGCTGGTGTGGGCCGGCAACTGCGGCACCGGCTTCGACGACGCCGAGCTCGACTTCCTGATGAGCAAGCTCGGCCCGCTGCGGCGCAAGACCTCGCCACTCGCGGTCATACCGCGGATGCCGCGGGTGCGCGCGGCCGACATCACCTGGGTCGAGCCGAAGCTCGTGTGCGAAGTGGAGTTCCTCGAGTGGACGCGCGAGGGCCGCTTGCGCGCCCCCTCCTACAAGGGCCTGCGAGACGACAAGGAGGCGCGTGACGTGCACCGCGAGCACCCCCGCAAGCAATCGGCCGGCACTCCACAGCGCCCGCTCGAGCTCTCGAACCTCGACAAGGTCTTCTGGCCCGGCGAGGGCATCACGAAGGGCGATCTGATCGACTATTACCGCGCGGTCGCCGAGGTCGTCGTGCCGCACATCGAGGGGCGCCCGTTCACGATGAAGCGCTATCCCGACGGCATCGCCGCCAAGCCGTTCTTCCAGAAGAACGCCCCGTCGCACATGCCGGCCTGGATCCCGACGGCCGAGTTCCCGGCCACGTCGCGGGACACGCGCGAGAAGCGCATGATCCGCTACCCGCTCGTGAACGAGGAGGCGGCGCTTCTGTGGATGGCCAACATGGGCTGCATCGACCTGAACGCGTGGTGCTCGCGGGCCGACCGGGCCGACCGCCCCGACTTCGCCCTGTTCGACCTCGACCCGACACCCGAGGCGGGGTTCGCGGCGGCGGCCGAGGTGGCGCTGCTCGTGCGCGACGCGCTGGCCGCGGTCGACCTGCGCGGCTATCCGAAGACGAGCGGCTCCGACGGGGTGCACGTGCTCGTGCCGCTCGCGCGGCGGTATGGCTATGACCAGACGCGGGGCGTGGTGGCCGCGATCTCGCGGGCGCTGGCCGCGACGCGGCCCGAGCTCGTCACCACCGAGTGGTCGAAGGCCAAGCGCAGGGGAGTGCTGATCGACGCGAACCAGAACGGCCCCGGGCGCACGATCGCGTTCGCCTATTCCGTGCGTCCGCACCCGGGCGCGCCGGTCTCGGCGCCGGTGACGTGGGAGGAGCTGGCCGCGGGCG
>DATCPV010000154.1:0-10518 GCA_036569885.1 Gaiellales bacterium
GTTCGTCACACCGCTGCCCGCGCCTGCCACGCCACCGCAGGAGACGATCTTCGACGCCGACGGCCTCGGGCTGATCCGCAGGCTGGTCGGCGATGTTGCGGCGGCGGCCGAGCTGGATGAGGGACGTACGCGCGACCTGACGCTGGCCGCAAATGAGCTCGCAAGCAACAGCGTCCTTCACGCCGGCGGCGAAGGCCAGTTGCGAATCTGGTGCGAGGGCGGGACACTCATGTGCGAGGTGATCGACGCCGGATACATCGATCAGCCGCTCGCCGGGCGCGAATCGCCACGCCCGGGCGAGGCGACCGGCCGGGGACTGTGGCTCGCCAATCAGCTCTGCAACCTCGTGCAGATCCGCTCCTCCCCGGACGGCACCACGGTGCACCTGCACATGCGGCTCGACCAGGTGTAGGCACGGCCCGATCGCGGGTAGTAGGACATCCACACTCGCGATCAGGAGGATGTACACATGGCAAAGCTGGACGGCAAGCGAATCGCATTTCTCGCCACGGACGGCGTCGAGCAGGTCGAGTTGCAGCAGCCGCTGGAGGCCGTGCGCAAAGCGGGCGCGACGGCGGAGCTGCTCTCGCTCAAGCCGGGGAAGATTCAAGGATTCAACCATCACGACAAGGGCGACACGTTTCCCGTCGACGGAACCGTCGCGGGTGCGGACGCCTCGGACTACGACGGATTGGTGCTGCCCGGTGGTGTCATCAATCCGGACGCGCTGCGCACCGACGAGGCGGCTGTTCGATTCGTGCGGTCGTTCTTCGAAGGCTCCAAGCCTGTCGGGGCGATTTGCCATGGCCCCTGGATGCTGGTCGAGGCGGGCGTCGTCGACGGGGCACGCGTCACCTCATGGCCGAGCCTGCAGACCGACCTGCGCAACGCCGGCGCCGAGTGGGTGGACGAGCAGGTCGTCACCGACAACGGGCTGGTGACGAGCCGCAAGCCGGATGACCTCGAGGCGTTCTGCGCCAAGATCGTCGAGGAGTTCGCCGAGGGCGTGCACAATCGGTGACGTGAGCGACCCGGATAGCGCTCCCCGGCGGCCGGCAAGCCGGCTGATCGATCGGGTCAGCGACTTCCTGGGCCGCGAGGTGACCTTCGGCGCTGTGGTGCTCCTCGACCTCGCGGTGCTCGTCGTGATTGCGGCGGTGGGCGTGAACGACCAGCCCGTGCTGGCGACGACCTCCGTCGCGTTGTCGATGGTCACCCTGGTGATGGTCTGCGCCGTGCAGCACACCTCCAGCCGCGAGTCGAAGGCGCTGAACCTGAAGCTGGACGAGCTCATCCGGGTCTCCGCGGCGCGCAACGAGTTGATCGGCGCCGAGGACGAATCGCACAACCAGCTCGATACACGTGCGGCGACGCTGCGCGAGCGACACCGGGAGGGCGGACGGTGATCAGGCGGGCAGCAGTTGGGCGAACCGCACGATGCGGCCCGGACCACCGGTCCGCGGCGCGACATCGAGGCGCGTGCACAGCTGCCTGAGGAGGGGCAGTCCGAGGCCCTGCTCCTCTGCGGGGCCGTCCGCCCCCTGGTCGCTCACGCTGATCGCGATCTCCCGGTCGGAACATCGAAACGCGATGTCCACCGTGGCGTCGGCACCCGCACTACGCTCCATCGCTGCGGCACAGATCTCCGAGAGAACCAGCTTCAGGTCGTCGAGCGCCTCATCGCTCAGTGGGATCCCGATTCCGATCCCGGCCAGCACCGTCCGGCACACTGTCAGCATGTCGGTGTCGGCCGGAACGACCAGCTCGGCGACAAGCGGCAGGTCCACATTTTCCATCACATGCACGGTACCGTTTCTCTCAGACTGACCGACTCCCCCGCGCGGGGTGAGATCGCGCGCCACGCGGTGATCGTGCTGGCCGTCAGGGTCGGTCTGCCGCCCGTCGCCGCAGACCGCGCCGGCACCGCGGTCGCCGCCGCCGTGCACGCCTGTCCGGGGGGCGAGGTCACGATCACGGCCACTCTCGACGGCGGGTCGGCGCTGGTCGCGATCACCGGAGGAGACGACGCATGGCGCACCGAGTCAGCCGCGGCGCTCGGGGCGTTCCGCGCCACGGTGAAGGGGAGTCATCTCACCCTGAGGCTCAGGCGGACACCGCTCCGCGCGGTGTGAATTCGCCGTCTCCGTGAGCGGGATGTTTGACGAGGAGGCGCTGGCGCACAGTACCCAGATATCCCGATCGAGAGGAGCCGACCGTGCAGGGTGCGCATCGCAGCGATATCGAGCTCATGGAGGCCTACCGTCGTGACGGCGACTCGCGCTGCCGCGACGAGGTGGTCAGGCGGCACGAGGGCTTGGTGCGATCGATCGCCCGGCGCTACAACGGGCGTGGGCTCGCGTACGAGGACATTGTGCAAACCGGATATATCGGCCTGATCCAGGCCGTCGACCGTTACGAACCCTCGCGGGGCGTGCCGTTGCGCGCCTATGCCGCCCGCACCATCGACGGCGAGATCATGCACATGTTCCGGGACCAGGGTTGGGCGGTACGGGTGCCCCGCTCGTTGCAGGAGCTCAGCCGGCGGATGGCAGCGAAGCGGGACAGGCTGAGCCATCAGCTGGGCCGACCACCGTCGCTGGAGGAGCTCGCCGACGCAACAGGCGAACCGCCGGAGGTCGTCGCCGAGGGGCTCGCCGCCCATCGTGCCTACGCCGCCCAGACGCTCGACCGGCCGGCTCCCATCGCCGGTGGTTCGGGTGAGGATCGGGCGCAGGTCGATCCGGCTCTCGTGTGCGAGGAGCCCGGGTTCGAGATGGTGGCGGACGATGACCTGCTGTGGCGCGCGATGCGGACCCTCCCCGCGCGAGAGCGCCAGATCGTCGCCTGGCGTATCTACCAAGATCTGACGCAGTCGGAGATCGCCGACCGAGCCGGGATCAGCCAGATGCACGTCTCGCGGCTGCTGCGAAGATCGATGGAGGCGCTTCGCGAGCAGATGCGGCCGATCGAGGCCGCATAGCTCCAACACGGCTACTGCTGGCTGGTGCGCACCGTTGGGCGGCTGCGTAGCGCTTCGAGAGCGGCCTCGAGATTGCCGGCCTGCTCCTCGACGCGGGACAGCGTCTCGTAGGCCCGGGCGATGTACGGCGGTGCGACCCGGTCGGCCATCAGCCGGATGGCATCCTGACACAACGACCGGGCGTCGTCGAGCCGGCCATCCGCGAGCGCGATCTCGGCAAGAAGCGCGTGCGCCATCCCGGCATACCCGGTCTCGGTGCCCTCGGTGCGTCGCAGCGTCGTCTTGGCATGGGTCTTGGCCGCATCGGCGTCGCCCTGGAGGAGCGCCGCCCGGCTGCGCTCGTAGCTGAGCAGCGCGAGCTCGACGGGAGTCTCGGTGCTGAGGAGCTGCTCGGCCTGATCAAGATGTGGGGCCGCCCGCTCGGCCTGATCCTGGTCGAGCAGGACGCCCGCGATCAGGAGATGGGCATGGCCCCGGGCGCGCAATTCCTCGCCACGCTCCATGCGCGCGAGGACGCGGTGGGCGTACATCTCGGCGACCCGCGGCTGGCCCTGATCCGCATAGGTGCGGGCGAGCGCCCAATCGAGCCTCAGCAGATTGGCACCGTCGACCTCCTGCTCGTGGCGCAGGATGCGCGACAGCACCTGCTCGGCATCGCCGAAGCGGCCGCGGTCGGTGTACGCGTTGGCGAGATAGGAGCCGAACTGCACCATCAGCGCAATATCGGCGGGAGCTTCGGATACCTCGTCAAAGGCCGCCTGGAGTACCGCGGCCGACTGGATCAGGTCGCCGGTGCCGGCATGCGCGCGAGAGAGAGCACGGTACAGGGCCGGGCGCTCACGCGCGGTCGGGCGCGGCCCGGCCGACCGGGCCTGCTCGAGGAGTTGCACCGACAGGGCATCGTCGCGGCGGTCGAGCGCGAGCTGGCCGAGGCACTCGAGGACGCGGCTCTCGGCACGCTCGTCGCCGAGCGACCGCGCTCCGGCAAGCAGCGTCTCGAGGGTCGCCTGGGCGGTCGGCTCGCCCAGCCGGGCCGCGACCTCGGCCGCGACCAGGTCGGCCTCGCTGAGGCGGCCGTCCAGCGATCGCCCCAGAAGCTCCTCGACAGACGTCTCGAGACGGCGCGCCAGCTCGGCGAGGATCGTGAGCGACGCGACCCGGTCTCCGGACTCGACTCGGGACAGATACGACGGGGAGCAGCCCGGAAACGCGATCTCGCGCAGCGACAGTCCGCGCAGCTCGCGCAGCTCTCGCAGGCGTATCCCAAGCGCTTTCGGATCTGGCACGTGAGTAGGTCGGGCTCGGCCCATGGTGCGAGAGCATAACGTTCTCTTTGCGTCGCGAGCAACGCACCTCATGGAATTAGAGCGTTGGTCTGGTGACAACATTTTCCAGTCACGTGACACGTGTGGCCGTTTGTTCCGATTGCAGCCGCGGGCGGATATGATCGGCGACAGCGGGATGGAGCTCCCGCGAACCCGCGAACCGCCCTCCTGGGCTGATGGCTCCTAGCTCACCGAAAGCGCCGACCCAGGAGCGACATGTGGCCGATTCGCGAGTGCAGTCCGTCGCCCGCGCCTCGACCCTGCTGCGCGTGCTCGCCGCCGACGGCGGCTACCTGCCGTTGGGCGTGATCGCCGCGGCCGCCCAGTTGCCCAAGAGCACCGCGCACGGGCTCCTGCAGACGCTGGTGTCCGAGGATCTCGTCGAACACGACAGCGACCGCGGCCGGTATCGGCTTTCGACCAACCTCACGCTCACCGACCGAAGGCGAGGGTCGCTGTAGCCGGCCGTCGCATCCGCCGGCGCCGCCGGGCCGCGTCGTCCACCGGGCACCTCGCCTATCCGGTGCTCGACGGTCTCGGCCTGCCCGGGTGCAGCTTCTGCCGGCATGCGACTCGCCGGGACCACGGCGCCGCGTGGTCGTTCCTGTACGAAGGCAAGCACGCTCCCGAGGTGCGCCGTGCCGTGCGAGCTGGGGGAGGGTTCTGTGCGCATCACGCCGAGCTGGTGCTCGCCATCGCGCTTCGAGACGATCTCACCGCGGGCCTGGCGGAGGTGTACGAGCACCTGATCGCGGGTGACCTCTCAAGGATCGACGCCCACCCGGCCACCGCGCCCGCGCCAACGGCGCGGTGTTATCTGTGCATCGGCCGCACCGAGGCGGAGTCGCGGATGGCGACGTTTGTGGCCGATCGCCTGTCGGCCGACGCCGACGCTCTGGCCGCCTACGGCCGGTCGGCGGGATTCTGCCTGCCGCATCTGCGGCTGGTCGCGGCACGGGCCGAGCCGGCCACGGCCCGCGCCCTCCTGGCCGACGCCGCGGTGCGCATGCGGGCGGTCTCGCTGCGCCTGTCGGAGTACCGGCGCAAGCGCGACTACCGCAACGCGGGCGAGCCGCAGGGCGACGAGCAGTTTGCGGCAATTGAGGCCACGCGGCGCTACAGCGGCGATTGACGACGGTCACACAACGGCCGTGACCGCCCGCAACGACCCTGCGGCGGTGGCCGCCTAGCGTATGCGTCTGCGGCGGGCCGGACTTGCGACTGGCGTCCTCGTGGGTGAGGCCCGCGCTTCACCCCGACAGACGAGGGGTCGGCGACGGCCGGCCCCTCGTCCGCGCGGCCGCGACGACGCTCGCATCGAGCGGCGGATGCTCGTGCAGGAGCACGGGAGTGGCGACGATGCGCCCTCGCGCGAGCCTCACCGCACCACGCTCCCGCTCCTGCTTGAGGACGCGGTTGACCGTCTCGCGGGTCGTGCCCGAAAGACCCGCGACATGATCCTGACTGAGCGGGATCGTCACCTCGCCGGCCGTGAGGTCGCCGTAAAGTGCAGCCAGCTGGGTCAGGTGGAACCGGACGCGGGCGGCGACCGGGGTGTAGAGCGCGTCAACGAGCCGGTCGGTGGTCGCCGCCAGCCGCGTCGCGAGCAGTTGGTCGACGGCGTCACGCACCGCCGGGTGGGCGGTCCGCAGCTGCAGGAACGTCGACCCCGGGATCGCGAGCGTCTCGGCGGGCTCCAGGGCCATCACCGTGGCCATCCGCCGCTGGTCCGGATGCGCCATCGCGACCAGCCCGAACACGTCTCCGGCGCCGTACAGCCAGACCGTTGCCACATCCCCGAGCGGAGTGGTGATGCGCGCCGCAAACCGGCCCGACTCGACCCGCTGCAGGCTGTCGGCGGGGTCATCGCGATGAAACACGACCTCGCCCCGATCGAACCGTCTGCGCCGTCCGGCCTTCCGCAGCTCACGCTCGGGGACGGCCGCAAACACGTCGACACCCACCCGGCGACTCTAGCGGATGGTGTGACCGTTGTCAGGTCGGCGTGTGACAATCGTCAACGGCGGCGTTCCGACGCTCGGGTGCGGTGACCGGTATCATCTGGCCGTGCCGCCCGCCGACCCCAAGCTCGGTCTGATCGCCTCGGTGCCGCTGTTCGCGGAGCTGTCCAAGCGCGAGATCGAGTTTCTCGGCAGGCTGATGGACGAGGTGGACATCGCCGACGGCAAGGTCCTGACCCGTGAGGGCGCGCGCGGGGGTGAGTTCTTCCTCGTGCTCGAGGGCACGATCCGGATCGAGCGCGGCGGCAAGGAGATCAATCGCCTCGGCTCTGGCGACTTCCTCGGCGAGATCGCCCTGATCGACCAGGGCCCGCGCACGGCAACCGCGACCGCCGAGGGGCCCGCCCGGGTGATGGTGCTGACCTCGTCGGGCTTCGCGTCAATGCTCGGCCAGAATCCGGGAGTCGAGGCGAAGATCCTGCGCGTGCTCGCACGCCGCGTGCGCGACCTGCAGCCGACGGCCGCCCTCTGACGGACGCCGTGTCCGTCCACGTCCGCTTCGCCCCCAGCCCGACAGGGTCGCTGCACCTGGGCAGCGCGCTCACGGCGCTGCTCAACCGCCTGTTCGCGGGCAGTCGGGGCGGGTCGCTGCTGCTGCGGATCGACGACACCGACACCGACCGCTCGCGCCCCGACCTCGAGGCCGGGATCCTGCGCGATCTGGAGTGGCTCGGGATCGGCTGGGACGAGGGGCCGGTGCGCCAGAGCGAGCGCTTCGACGAGTACCGCGAGGCGGCGTCGGGGGCCGACGGGGTCGAGATCCGCGACGGCGCCTGCTGGCTCCGGGCGCCGGGACTGGCACCTTTCGTGATTCTGCGCGGCGACGGGCGGGCGACCTACAACTGGGCGTCTGCGGTCGACGATCTGCGCGACGGCATCAGCCACGTCATCCGCGGCAACGACCACCTGTCCAACACCCCCCTGCAGCAGGCGGCGATCCGGGCGCTGCGGGGCGAGCCGCCGCAGTACCTGCACCACGCGGTGATCACGGGCGAGACGGGCAAGCTGTCCAAGCGCGAGGGGGCGTCCTCGATCACGGACCTGCGGCTGGCCGGGTATCCGCCCGAGGCCGTGGTCAACTACCTGGGGCTGATCGGGACATCGGGCCCGGGAGACGTGCTCTCGATGGACGACCTGGTCAAGCGGTTCGACGTGTCGCGGCTGGCGCGCGGCACGCTCCAGCTGGACCTCGGCCGACTGCGCGCACTCTCCACGAGGCACCTCGCCGCGCTCCCCGCCGACGACCTGATCGCGCGGGTGCTCGAGCGCTGCCCGCCCGGCACCCCGGCCGAGGCGGTGCGCGCCATGGAGCCGGCACTGCGTGGCGTCCACACCCTGGCGGAGGCGGCCGAGCTGGTCGACTGCGTCCTGGTCACGCCGGAGCACGAGCCGTTGCCCGAGCTGGCCCGCATCCGCGCCCTCTACCCCGAGCGGCTGGACGAGCCCCGGGCGCGAGCGCTGGTCGACGAGCTGCGCCGCTCGCAGGTGCCGCTGCGGCAGGCGCGGCGGGTGCTGACCGGCCGTGACCGCGGGCCGGAGCTCTGGGCGGTGTTCGCGGCGCTGCCCCGCGATGAGGCCATCCGGAGGGCGGCGTGAGGATCCGCGACTCCCGCACCGGCGAGGCCCTCGAGCTTGTGCCCGGCGCCGCCGGGCGGATCGGGATGTATGTCTGCGGGCCGACCGTCTATGGCCGCATCCATGTGGGCAACGCTCGCCCGTTCGTCGTGTTCGGGCTCATGAAGCGCTATCTCGAGTGGCGCGGTCAGCCGGTGACACTCGTCGAGAACATCACCGACGTCAACGAGAAGATCGACGCCCCGGCGCAGGAGCGCGGGATCTCGTCGGCCGCGCTGGCGGCCGAGATGACCCAGGCGTATCTCGAGGACACCGGCCGGCTCGGCATCGGCCGGCCCGACCACGAGCCGTTGGCCTCCGAGACGATGGCCGAGATCATCGGCCTGATCGCCGAGCTGGTCGCCGGCGGCCACGCCTACGAGGCGGGCGGCGACGTCTATTTCGCGGTGCGAAGCTTCCCCGCCTACGGCGAGCTCTCGGGGCAGAAGCCCGACGAGCTGCGGGCCGGCGCGCGGGTGGAGCCCGGCGAGCACAAGCGCGACCCGGTCGACTTCGCGCTCTGGAAGGCGGCCAAGCCCGGTCAGGACGAGGCGTGGGAGTCGCCGTGGGGCCGCGGCCGGCCGGGCTGGCACATCGAGTGCTCGGCGATGGCCGAGCGGCTGCTCGGGCGCGAGTTCGAGCTGCACGGGGGCGGGCGCGACCTGATCTTCCCCCACCACGAGAACGAGGTTGCGCAGTCGTGCTCCGCCGGCCGCCCCTTCGCGCGCGTCTGGGCCCACAACGGCATGCTGCGGCTCTCGGGCGAGAAGATGTCCAAGTCGCAGGGCAACATCGACCGGCTTGCCGATGCGCTCGACCGCGTCGGCGCCGAGACGTTCCTCATGTTCCTGCTGCAGGCGCACTACGCCAACCCGGTCGACTACTCGGACGAGGCCCTGGAGCAGGCGGCGGCGGCGTGCGAGACGCTGCGAAACCGGCTGCGGTCGGGGTCGGGCGCCGACCCCGGTCTGCGGGCGGCGGTGTGCGACGCGCTCGACGACGACTTCAACACGCCCGAGGCGCTGGCGCTGCTCTTCCAGGCCCCGGCCGCCGCCCGCGACACGGTCGCCGAGGTGCTGGACGTGCTCGGCCTCGGCTCGCTCGCGCACGACGAGCCGGCGCCGCCGGAGGTGGTGGCGCTTGCGCAGGAGCGGCAGCGGGCGCGCGACGGCCGCGACTTCGCGGAGTCCGACCGCCTCCGCGACGAGATCGCCGGCCGCGGATGGGAGGTGCGCGACAGCGCCTCCGGGTTCGAGCTCTACCCTCGCAGTGACTGAGGTCGTCTACGGGCGCCGGGCGGTGCGCGAGGCGCTTCGCGGCCGGCGCGAGGTGGGCCAGGTGTGGTGCGCGCCCGGTCTGCCCGCCACGCTCGACTGGCTGCCCCCGGGTGCCCGCGAGGCGCCGCCTCCGCAGCTCACCCACCGGGCCGGGAGCCCCGACCACCAGGGCGTCGTCGCCGAGGTGTCCGACTACGGTTACGCAGACGCCGAGGCGCTGCTCGCCGGAGAGCGGCCGCTGGTGGTGGCGCTTGACGAGGTCACCGACCCGCACAACCTGGGGGCGGTCGCCCGCGTGGCGGAGTGCGCCGGCGCAGATGGCCTCGTCATCACCGCCCGCCGCTCGGCGCAGGTCACGCCCGCGGTCTGCCGCGTGTCCGCGGGCGCGGTCGAGCATCTCGCCGTCGCCCGCGTCGAGAATCTGGCCGACCTGCTGCTGGCCGCAAAACGGCCCGGCTTGTGGAGTTATGCGGCCGCCGCGGACTCGGCCGTGCCGTATGACCGGGCCGACTACGGCGACGGCGCGGTGTTCGTGCTCGGAGCCGAGGGCCGCGGCCTGCGCCGGCGCGTGCGCGGCGCCTGCGACCAGGCGGTCGCGATCCCGATGCGGGGCGCGGTGGAGTCGCTGAACGTGTCGACCGCCGCCGCGGTGCTGCTGTTCGAGGCGGTGCGCCAGCGCGGTGGCGGCTGAGCTCTACATCATCGACGGCGACAACGTCTGCCACCTGCGCGGCGGCAGCGACGACTACCAGCGCGCGCGTGAGCAGTTGGTGGCCGAGGTGGCCGGCTACATGGCCCAGCTCGGGATCGACGCCTTCGTGGTGCTCGACGGCCACGGCCGCAGCCGCTCGATTGGCCGCACCCAGCTGACGCATTCCGGCCGCGAGACGGCCGACACCGTGATCGAGCGGCTCGCCTTTCGCCACGCCGACCGCGAGGTGACGGTCGTCTCGTCCGATGCGGTCCTGCGCCACGTCGCCCAGCGCGGCGGCGTCCAGGCGATGAGCGCGCGGGAGTTCATCGATCGCCTGGTGGCCGCTCCGAGGGAGCGGATCGACGCGCCGCCGACGTCGCGCGACCGGCGCCTTTTGGGCGACGCGCTCGACCCAGAGGTGCGGGCGGCGCTCGAGCGCATGCGCCGCGGCGAGTGAGCCCGCGCGGGCTCCGGGATTTGACAGGAGCTAAATCTCGGGTACAGTTCGCCCCGTCCCTAAAGCTGAAGTTGAAGGTCAGCCTGATGCTGATCGAGACTTCGGCTTTTCCAGATTTCCACGGAGATAGGCGGTGACCAGGTCGAGCGC
>DATCPV010000155.1:0-3140 GCA_036569885.1 Gaiellales bacterium
CATCTGCCTTCTGCGGCGGTGGGAGCGGGGCGAGCTCGACCTGGGGGCCGAGGTCGCGAGCCTGCTGCCGTGGTTCCCGCTCGAAGGCATCACCGTCCACCACCTGCTGAGCCACACCGGGGGCCTGCCGTGCAGTCTCGGCGATCCGCCCAGCCCCGGGTTCGAGGTGCTCATGCTGGCCGAGTCGGCCCACGCTCCCGCCGGTGAGCGCTTCTGGTATTCGAACGTCGGCTACCAGGCGCTCGGCTTCGTGCTCGAGCGGCTGACCGGCGAGCCGTACGCCGACACCTACCGGCGCGAGATCTTCGCGCCGCTTGCGCTCGAGCACACCGAACCGGCGATCACGAACGCCCTTCGCAGCCGCCTGGCCGTCGGCCACGAGGCGAGCGACGACTCGTGGCCATGGACGCTTGGCGAGCCGCTGGCGCCCGCCACGTGGCTCGAGTACCGCGGCGCCGACGGCAGCATCTGCGCGACGGTGGCCGATCTGGCCGCCTACGGCCGCATGCTGCTCAACGGCGGCGCCGGCGTGCTCTCGCCCGAGGGGTTCGAGCGGATGACGACGCCGGTCGTCGAGGATCCCGACGAGGGCTGCTGGTACGGCTACGGCCTGAACCTGCGCTCCGCCCCCGGCCGGCGCTCGATCAGTCACGGCGGCGCCACGGTCGGCTACCACGCCCAGGTGTGGTGTGACCGTGACGCCGGACTCGCGGCCGCGGCGCTCGTGAACGGCCCGGCGGGGGCGACGATGCTGGCCCAGCACGCGCTGCGCCTCGCCGCGGGCGACGAGGTTGCCGAGCCCAAGCTGGACGATCTGAGCGACCCGGCCGCGGCGATCGTGCTCGATGCCGAGCCTGCGCCGGAGTGGCGGCCGATGTGCGGCCTCTACCGCTCGCACAACCCGTGGTCGACGACGCTGTGGATCGGCACCCGCGACGGGGGCCCCGTCGCCCTGCACTGGGGCGAAGCGCACCCGCTCGAGCCGCTCGCCGACGGCAGCTTCCGGCTCGGCCCCGCCGGCTGGAGCCCCGAGCGCGTCCGCTTCGACACGCCCATCGCCGGCCGCTTCCTGCGTGCCTGGCACGGCGCGACCGCCTTCCACCGGCCAGATATGTCCGAATCGACATTGGAGGGGGAGGGCGCCGCCGGTAGCCTTTCCCCCGCAACCTCGCTCACCAAGCGGAATCGTCGCTGTTAGCCGGAAGGGCTCGCATATGTGCGGAATTGCAGGAATCATCTACCGAAACGGCGCCAACGAGATCGGCCGGGACATGACTCGCATGCTCCAGTCGATGAAGCACCGCGGGCCGGACTCGACCGGCTACGCCCTGTACGGGCTCGCGTCGCACCCGGTCGTCGTGCGGTACAAGCTGGCCGACGCCAACGATCCCCGCGACTTCGAGTTCTCCGACAAGCTGCAGCGCCACCGGGGCGAGGTCGAGGCGCGCATGCGCGAGCTGGGAGCGACCATCGAGTCGGTCGAGAACGAGACCGAGTACGCCTTCCGGGCCGTGCTGCACTACGACGGCGACCTGAAGGCGCTGGCCGACTACCTCGAGGACGTGCCCGACTGCGAGATCCTGTCGCTCGGACACTCCCTCGAGATCGTCAAGGACCTGGGCGACGCCGAGACCGTCTCGAAGCAGTACGACCTGGGCGACTTCACCGGCACGCACGCAATCGGCCACGTCCGCATGGCGACGGAATCGGACGTCGACATCTCGGGCGCCCACCCGTACTGGGCCTACCCCTTCGCCGACGTCGCGGTCGTCCACAACGGCCAGCTGACGAACTACTTCCAGTGGCGGCGGCGGCTCGAGCGGTCGGGACACCGGTTCCAGTCGGAGTGCGACTCCGAGGTGATCGCGGTCTACCTGGCCGAGAAGACGGGCGAGGGCATGACGCTCGAGGAATCGATGCGCGCCAGCATGGAGGAGCTCGACGGCGTCTTCACCTACATCTGTGTCACCAAGGACGCGCTGGGTGTGGCCAAGGACGAGATGGCCGCCAAGCCGCTCGTGCTGTACGAGAGCGATGGCCTGGTTGCGCTGGCGTCGGAGGAGATCGCGATCCGCGCCATCATCGACCACGAGATCGACACATACGACCCCTACGAGGGTGAGGTGCTGGTATGGACGCGGTAGGCGAGCGCCAGATCTCCTACGACGCCCGCGGGCTGTCGGAGCCGGATGCGGACATCCCCAAGGTGTCCGAGATCGAGGGTCAGAGGGCGTCGTTCGACGCCAAGGACATGACCACGCGGCAGATCAACCTGGAGCTGCGCTGGCTCCTCTACGAGCAGGGCATCACCGACGTCACCGTGCGCAACCCCGGCTCCAAGCACTCGCTCGGGGTCGGCATCCTCACCCGCTGCAAGATCACCTTCGAGGGCAGCCTCGGCTACTTCGGCTGCGGCCTGATCGACGGGCCCGAGGTGCACATCACGGGCCGGGTGGGCTGGTCAGCGTGCGAGAACATGATGTCGGGCGTCGTCCTGATCGAGGGCAACGCCGGCTCGCTCACCGGCGCGGCCCTGCGCGGCGGCGACCTGGTCGTGAAGGGCCGTGTCGGCGCCCGCAGCGGCATCGACCAGAAGGGCGGCACCATCCTCACCCTCGGCAGCGCGGGCTCGATGACCGGCTTCATGATGCAGCGCGGCCGCCAGGTGATCTGCGGCGACGCCGGCCCCGGCCTCGGCGACTCCATGTACGACGGGATCATCTACGTCGCCGGAAAGGTGAAGGCGCTCGGCATCGACTGCGTCCCGGGCGAGTGGACCGACGCCGACACCGAGTTCATCGATCGCAAGTTCCGCATCTACGACCTGGGCTCGCCACCCGAATTCCAGAAGTTCGTGTGCGGGAAGAAGCTCTACAACTACGACAACCTCGAGCCGTCCGAGCGAAAGCTGGTGCTCTAGTGGACAAGACATCCTCGAAGCGCAACGTGCTCGGGCGCAGCTCCATCTTCACGCCCGAGGTGATGAACGACATCCACATCAAGGCCGAGCTCGGCCGCTACCGCATGCGCGGGTTCTCGATGTTCAAGCCGATCCCGCACTGGGACGAGCTGATGTTCATGCCGGGGACGCTGACCCGGTTCGTGATCGAGGGCTACCGCGAGAAGTGCGAGACCAAGAC
>DATCPV010000156.1:0-3108 GCA_036569885.1 Gaiellales bacterium
CGCCTACTACCGCCCGGCGCGCACCGTGGGCGGCGACTTCTATGACTTCATCGAGCTGCCGGACGGCATGATCGGGCTCGTGGTCGGCGACGTCACCGACAAGGGGGTCCCCGCCGCGATGGTGATGGCGGCCACCCGCAGCGTTCTGCGCGCCGCCGCCCAGCGCCTGCTCGAGCCCGGCGCGGTGCTGCAGCGGGTCAACGAGACGCTCTGCTCGGAGATCCCGCCCAACATGTTCGTCACCTGCCTCTACGGCGTGCTCGATCCGGCCACCGGCCTGCTGCGGTACGCGAACGCCGGCCACAACCTTCCGATCGTGCACTGCGCCGGCGTCGTCTCGGAGCTGCGCGCCACCGGCATGCCGCTCGGGCTGATGCCGGGCATGGACTACGACGAGAAGGAGGCAACGCTCGCCCCCGGCTCGAGCGTGCTCCTCTACAGCGACGGGCTGACCGAGGCCCATGACCCGGGCCGCGAGATGTTCGGCACACCCCGGGTGCGTGAGCGGCTGACCGCAGGCCGGGTCCCCGATGACCTGATCTCCGACCTGGTCGACCAGCTCGACCTGTTCACCGGCGCCGAGGCCGAGCAGGAGGACGACATCACCCTGGTCGCGCTCGAGCGCACGGGCGGCGCCGGCGAGCCCGAGACGCTGCTCGAGTTCACACTGCCGAGTGTCGAGGGCAACGAGCGCGAGGCGATTCGGCGAGTGGGCGAGGCGGCGCGTCCGGCCGGCATCGAGGGGGAGCGGCTGGAGCGGCTGAAGACCGCCGTCGCCGAGGCGACGATGAACGCGATGGAGCACGGCAACAACTACGACGCCGACCTTCAGGTCGAGATCACCGTGACCCGGTCGGCCGCCGCGCTCGTTGTGCGGATCACCGATCACGGCGGCGGCCGCGAGATCCCCGAGACCGTCGCCCCCGACCTGGAGGCGAAGCTCGAGGGCAAGCAGTCACCCCGCGGTTGGGGGCTGTTCCTGATCAAGAACATGGTCGACGAGGTGCACGCCGAAGGCGACGGCCACCGGCACACGCTGGAGCTGGTCACGCACCTGAAGGGAGGCGGAGACGCCGATGAGCGCGACCCCACTTGAAGCTACCCCGCAGCGCACCGAGGCAGGCACCACCATCGTGCTCGCCGGCGAGATCAACGGCGCGGCCCGCGACACACTCGATGCGGCCTACACCGCGATCCCCGGCGACGACCCGCTGCTGCTCGACTTCGGCGCCGTCGGATACATCAACTCCACCGGCATCGCCCTCATCGTCGGAGTGCTCGCCCGGGCTCGCGCCCAGGGCCGGCCGGTGAGCGCGTGCGGCCTGTCCGAGCACTATCGCGAGATCTTCGAGATCACACGGCTGTCGGATTTCATGACCATCCTTGCGGACGAGCAGACGCTCGCCGCCGACCACGGAGGAGAGCGATGACTGACACGACCATCCGGCTGGAGGTGCGCACGCCCAGGCCGGGCTGCAGCGTGATCGAGCTGGCGGGGGAGGTGACCGGAGCGAGCGAGGCGGCGCTGTCGGACGCCTACGAACGGGCGGCGACCGATGGCACACGGGCCGTCGTGCTCGACTTCGGCGGTCTGCAGTACATGAATTCGAGCGGGATCGGCCTTCTGGTGACGCTCCTGGTACGCGCCAACCGCAACCGCCAGCGGATGCTCGCGTTCGGCCTTTCCGACCACTACCGCCAGATCTTCGAGTTGACCCGCCTCGACGAGGCGATTGCGATCCACGAGACCGAGGACGCGGCTCTGGCCGCGGCCGCCTGAACTCAGAAAGGACGCTCACATGACCAGCGAACCCGACAAACGGGATGCCGCCGCATGGGCGCAGCCGGTTGACCGCCTGCGCGTGTCGGAGGCTGCGCCAGGGGCGCGCAACATCAACGTTTCCGGACGCCGCCAGACGTCGCCGATCCAGGGCTTCGGCCGCATGTGGCAGAAGACCTACCGGGCGCCGCTCGAAGGGGTCGATCTGACTCCGGCGCAGGTGGTCGAGATCTGGAAGGCCCACTTCCCCGAGTTCTGGCCGAAGGGCAACCGGTTCTTCGCGCCGCTGGCCGGGATCGCCCCGGGTGAGGTGGCCGCGCTCGACCTGTCGATGCCCGGCGGCCTCAAGCTCTCGACCGGCGTACTGGTGCTCTACGCCGACGACGAGTCGTTCACGCTGATGACGCCGCAGGGGCACATGTTCGCCGGCTGGATCACCTTCAGCGCGTTCGTCGAGGACGGAGTCACCCACGCCCAGGCGCAGGTGCTGATGCGGGCGAGCGACCCGATGTACGAGCTCGGGATGACGATGGGTGGCCACGGCAAGGAGGACCAGCACTGGCAGCACACGCTACGCGCGCTCTCGACGCACCTGGGCGCCACCGGCGAGGTGACGATGCAGAGCGTGTGCGTCGACCGCGGCCGCCAGTGGTCGAAGGCGACGAACATCTGGCACAACGCCGGGATACGCTCCGGCATCTATATGACGGGAGCACCCATCCGCCTCATCGCCCGGCCGTTCCGGCGGGGCGGCTGACGGGTTGCCCGACGCGGTCATCGTCGGCGCGGGCCCGAACGGCCTTGCGGCCGCCATCGAGCTGGCCCGCGCCGGCCGCTCGGTGCTGGTGTGCGAGCGCTCGGAGCATGTCGGCGGCGGTACCGCCACCGCCGAGCTGACCCTGCCCGGATACCGCCACGACGTCTGCTCGGCCATCCACCCGCTGGCCGTCGGCTCGCCGTTTTTGCGCACACTGCCGCTGGCGGCCCACGGACTCGAGATGATCGAGCCCGAGGTGCAGGCGGCGCATCCGCTTGACGGCGGCCGCGCGGCGGTCCTGCATCGCTCGGTGCAGGCCACCGCGGCGGGCCTGGGCGGGCGCGACGGGGAGGCGTACGCCGCGCTGGTCGGGCCGTTCGCGGCCGCCTGGGACGACCTCGCCGAGATCGTCCTCGGAGCCCCGCGGCCGCCCCGCCATCCCCTGCTCGCGGCCAGGTTCGCGCGGTCCGGAATCCGCGGGGCGGTGGGGCTCGCGAACTCGACCTTCCGGGGCGAAGGCGCCCGCAGCCTCTTCGCCGGTATGGGCGCGCATTCGATGCTCCCCCTCGAC
>DATCPV010000157.1:0-2643 GCA_036569885.1 Gaiellales bacterium
GGACATCGCACTGCCGGGGATGCTGCATGCCGCCGTGCTCCGCAGCCCCCACGCCAACGCCCGTGTCGCGTCGCTCGACCTCGAGGGCGCCGCGGCGCTCGCCGGCGTGCGCGCGGTGATCGGGCCGGGTGACGTCCCCGACCGCGACGGCCGGCCGGTGCTCACCGATGCCCCGGACTACGCCGGTGCGGCCGTGGCCGCGGTCGCCGCGGATACGCCCGAGCACGCCGAGCGGGCGCTCGAGGCGCTGGCGCCCGCCTGGGAGCCGCTCGGGTTCGTCGTCGACCTCGACGAGGGGCTCGCCCGCCAGAACTTCACCACCGAGCCGTCGGAGACCTCGCGCGGCGACGTCGATGCCGCCCTGGCCGGCGCGGCCGCGGTCGTCGATGCCGAGTACCGCACGCCGGCCCAGCTCCAGAACGCGCTCGAGCCGCATTGCGCCGTAGCCGCGTGGGAGTCGGGCGGACTGACCGTGTGGTCGTCGACCCAGGGCATCTTCGCCGCGCGCGACGAGCTCGCCGCGGCGTATGAGCTCGAGCCCGACGACGTGCGGGTGGTGTGTGAGTACATGGGTGGGGGGTTCGGAGCCAAGCAGGGCGCCGGGGCCGAGGGCTTCGTCGCCGCGGAGCTCGCCCGGCGGAGCGAGCGGCCGGTGCGGCTCGTCTTCTCGCGCCGCGAGGAGAACATCACTGCAGGCCACCGCTTCCCCACCACCCAGACGTACCGCATCGGCGCCGCCGCCGACGGCCGGCTCGTGGGGATCGAGAGCTCCGCGGTGATCGGCATCGGCTCCCACGGCTGGGTGTTCCCGGTGCTGACCCCGACCGAGACGCTGTATGCATGCGAAAACGTGCGCTCGATGGTGCTCCCGGTCAAACTCAACCTCGGCTTCTCGAACGCGTTTCGGGCGCCGGGCGTGATGGAGGGCACGTTCGGGTTCGAGCAGGCGATCGACGAGCTCGCCGAGAAGCTCGGGATCGACCCGCTCGAGCTGCGGCTGCGAAACAGCGCCGACATCGAGCAGGCCAGCGGGAAGCCCTACACCTCCAAGCATCTCGAGACGTGCCAGCGGCGGGCGACCGAGCTGGCTGGATGGGCGCGGCGCGACCGGCTGCGCTCCGACGGCCGCGTCCGCCGGGGGATGGGGATGGCAAGCCAGATCTGGTGGGGCGGGGGCGGGCCGCGCGGGCACGCCACCGTGCGCCTCGGCCGCAGCGGCCGGCCGACGCTCGTGTGCGGGTTCCAGGACATCGGCACCGGCACGATGACCGCGTGTGCGGTGATCGTCGCCGAATCGATCGGCGTGTCCGTGGGTGCCGTCCGGGTGCAGGCGGGCGACACCGCCGGATCGGGATACGGGCCGACCTCCGGCGGATCGATGACGCTGGCGTCGGTGGCGCCGGCGGTGCGGTCGGCCGCCCACCACGTCCGCGTGCAGCTGCTCGACCTGGCCTCCGACATGTTCGAGATCTCCGCCTCCGACCTCGTCCTGCGCGACGGGGCGGTCACGTCGCGAGACGGCACGCTGCACCACGAGATCACCGAGGTCACCGCCAAGCTCGGCAACGCGTCGCTCGTGGGACACGGGTCGCGCGGGCCGAACCCCGACGACATGCGGGTCCACACGTTCGGCTGCCAGGTGGCCCAGATCGCCGTCGACACGCACACCGGAAACCTGACCGTCGAGCGTGTCTGGGCGGTGCACGACGTCGGCCGGATCATCAATCCGATGGGAGCGATGAGCCAGGTCACCGGCGGGATCATGCAGGCGGTCGGGTTCGCGCTGAGCGAAGAGCGCGTCGTCGACCCGACCACCGGCACCGTCGTGAACCCGGGCTTCGAGGACTACAAGGTGCCGACCATGGCCGACACGCCCGAGATCGTGTGCGAGTTCGTGAACCGCCCCGACCCCAACCTCGCAGTCGGTGTGAAGGGCCTCGGCGAGCCTCCCATCATCCCCACGGCCGCGGCCATCGGAAACGCCTTCGCCCACGCGACCGGCGTGCGGCTGCGGCAGGCGCCGTACACCCCGCGGCGGGTGCTCGAAGGGCTCGAGGGGTTGGGCCGGTGAGGCCGTTCACCTACTCCCGGCCGGAGTCGGCTGCGGCTGCCGCCGAGCGCCTGAGCGCGCCCGGGACGCGGGCGATGGGCGGCGGCACCGACCTGCTCACCCAGCTGCAGCGCGGTATCCGGCCGGCGGACGAGGTCGTCGACCTGCGCGGCGCCGGCATCGAAGGGATCGAGATCGCCGGGGAGGGCCTGCGGATCGGGGCCGCCACGCGCATCGCTGACGTGGCCCGGCATCCTGAGGTGACCGCGCGGTACGCGGTGCTCGCACAGGCGGCCGCGGCGGTCGGCTCGCCGCAGCTGCGCGAGATGGGCACCGTGGCGGGCAACCTCTGCCAGGCCGTTCGGTGCTGGTATTTCCGCCATCCCGACCTGACCTGCTGGCTGCGCGGCGGGGACACCTGCTACGCCCAGATCGGCGACCACCGCAAGCACGGCCTCGAACCGGGCGACTGCATCTCGGTGGCGCCGTCCGACCTGGCGGCGGCCCTGCTGGCGCTGGACGCGGCCGTGACGACCAACCGACGCGAGGCGTTCCCGCTCGCCGATCTCTACCGGAAGGCCAGCGCGGACGAC
>DATCPV010000158.1:0-4012 GCA_036569885.1 Gaiellales bacterium
GGCCCGGGCGGTCTCGGCCGCTTCGACCGTCGACCAGCTCCTGCCGGCGGTGGCCCGCCGGGCCCAGCGGCTGCTGGGTGCCGAGGCCTGCGAGGTGTACGTCTCCCGCCCCGACGGCGGGCTCGAGCTGGGCGCCGCCTCACCCGCGGCGGGGCCGCGCGAGCATCCGCCGACCGCGTCGGATCTGGGGGTCGTGCTCGCCCGCGGCCGCGCCGACGCCGGCGACAGCCGCCGCCTGGCCGAGCTCCTGTGGGGCGATGCGACGGCCGCGGCGCTGGTCGCGCCACTGGTCGCGGCCGACGAGCTCCTGGGATTCCTGACGCTGCGCTTCCCCGGCGAGCAGCCCGCCGATCCCGAGGCCCGCGAGGTCGCCACCTCGATCGCCGGCCAGGCCGCCATCGCCCTCAAGAACCTGCAGCTGATCGAGCACCTGACCGAGCACAACGCGATCAAGGACTTCCTCGAGGATCTCTCTCTCGGGCGGGCGGCGGCGACCGATCTGGCCGACCGGGCCCGTGCCCTCGGCTGCGATCTCAACAAACCCCACCTGGTGCTGCAGGCGGCGCCGCGGCCGGGGGCCGGGACGCAGGAATGGGAGGACGTGGCCCGCGCGCTCGAGTCGGGCGCCGCGCGCGTCTTTCCAGGGTCCCTCTTCGACCGCCGTGATGGAGCCGTGCGCGGCCTCGTCCGGCTCGGCTCGGCCGACGACGCGGCCGCCGCTTCCCGGCTACGCGAGCTGCACGCGGGCCTCAACAAGGGCCACCCGCTCGCGATCGGGCTCTCGCACAGATGCGAGGGGCCGGCGAGCTTCGCCACCGGCTTCGAGGAGGCGCAGCACGCGGTCACCGCCGCCGCCGTGATCAGCCCCGAGCCCGGAGTGGTCAGCTTCGACGATCTGGGCGCCTACAAGTATCTGCTGCGCGTGTCCCAGGACGGCCGCACCCGCGACCATCGCGGCGACGCGCTCAAGAAGCTCGAGGTGTACGACCGCCGCCACCGCTCGCAGCTCCTGATGACGCTCGAGGAGTACCTCAAGCGCCGCGGCAACATCGCCGCCGCGGCGCAGACGCTCTATGTGCATCCGAACACGCTGCGCCAGCGGCTGCGCCGCATCCAGGACCTGACGGGCCTCGACGTCCAGAACGAGGACTGGCTGATGATCGAGATCGAGCTGAAGCTGCTGCGGCTCGAGCGTGCCCTCGGCCGCAGCTAGCGTTTTTAGAACCTGCGGCGGCCGCCGCGCCCTCCGCGGCGGCTGGAGTACACCAGTCGTGGCGGCGCGACCGTCATCCCCGCGGATCGGAACTCGTCGGCGATCTCCAGGCGGGTTGCGAACCTGCCGACGTCGGCCTGCTGGTCACGGGTGACCAGGGTGACGGCCCGCCCCGCGGCTCCGGCGCGGGCGGTGCGGCCGACGCGGTGGGTGTAGTCGTCGGCGCCGTTCGGGGCGTCGTAGTTCACGACCAGGGCGATGCCCTCGAGGTCGATCCCGCGGGCGGCCACGTCGGTGGCCACCAGCACGCTCACGTCGCCTTTCGCGAACCGCGACATCGCGCGCTCGCGCTCGGCCTGGCTGCGGTCGCCGTGGATGGCCTCGCAGTTCACGCCGTTCTGGCCCAGCCGGCGCGCCAGCCACGAGCAGCCGTACTTGGTTTCGCAGAACACGAGCGTCAGCCCGTCGGTCTCGGCCAGGAGCTGGGTCAGGCTGGCGTACTTCTCGTGCTCGGTGACCGAGATGAACGAGTGATCGACTTCACCCACCTCGATCGTGACGTGGCTGGTGGCATCGATCCGCACCGGGTTGCGCGTGAACCGGCGGGCGGCAACCCCGGCGGCTCCCTCGACCGTGGCCGAGAAGAAGAGCGTCTGGCGCTCGCGCGCCAGCATCGGGATGATCCGCTCGACCTGCGGCAGGAAGCCCATGTCCACCATGCGGTCGGCCTCATCGAGGACGAGCCGGTTGACGCCGGACAGGTTCACCATCTTGCGCTGGGAGAGGTCGATCAGGCGGCCGGGTGTGGCGATCACGATCTGGCTCTTGGCCGCGCGCTTGGCCTGGGCGACGAGGCCGGCGCCGCCGTAGCAGACGGCCACGCCAACGCCGCGGGCGGCGGCCAGCGGCTCGAGGTCGGCGGCGATCTGCTGTGCGAGCTCGCGGGTGGGGCAGAGGACGAGCGCCTCGGGGGCGGTCGCGTTGGGGTCGGCACGCATCACCAGGGGCAGCCCGAAGGCGAGCGTCTTCCCGCTCCCCGTGGGGCTCTTGGCGATCACGTCGTCGCCCGCCGTGGCGGCCGGGATGCACATCCGCTGAACGGCGAACGGCTCGGTAATCCCGAGCGCGTGCAGCGCGGATGACACCTCCTCGCTCACGCCGAGGGCTGAGAAACTGTCATTCATCGAATACTCCTCTATCGGACGCTCTCGTCCGCATCTTCCGTGCCGGAAGGTCTCGGAGCTACTCGATCACCCTCGCCGCCGCGGCCCCATGCCGCGCGCTTCAAGCACAGTCTTCTGTTCTCTAAGCATAGGCGACGTCCCGCGGTCCTGGTGGAAATCCGCCTGGGTTCGTGCGAGGGTTGCTCACTCGCACCCCGGACAAGGAGTCCCCGTTATGGCAATGCCCACCACCGAGTCCGTTAAGAAGCAGGCCGACAAGGACGGGATCGAGTTCTTCTTCGCCCAGTTTGTCGACATGAACGCGAAGCCGTCGGCGAAGCTCGTTCCGATGTCGAATTGGGAGGGTTTGATCGGTGAGGGTGCGGGGTTTGCAGGATTTGCGGCGGGGCCGATCGGGCAGTCGCCGGCGTCGCCGGACATGATGGCGATCCCCGACATGCGGTCGTACACGCCCGTGCCGTTCAAGCCGGGCCTGGCACGGTTTGCGTGCGACATCACCGTCGAGGGCAAGGAGTGGCCGTACTGTCCGCGCACGATCCTGCGCCACCAGCTCGCCCGCGCGAAGGAGCTGGGATATTCGTTCAAGGTGGGAATGGAGCTCGAGTTCTTCCTGCTGCGCGAGAAGGCCGACGGCGGGATCGAGCTCGCTGACCATCTCGACAACCTGGATCAGCCGTGTTACGACATGAAGGGCCTCACGCGCCAGTACGAGTTCCTGAGCACCCTCAGCACGTATGTGAACCAGCTTGGCTGGGGCAGCTATGCGAACGACCATGAGGACGCGAACGGCCAGTTCGAGTCGAACTTCGAGTTCGCCGACGCGCTGGAGACGGCCGATCGGGCGATCTTCTTCCGTTACATGGTGCACGCGATGGCGCAGGAGCGCGGCCTGCTCGCAACGTTCATGCCCAAGCCGTTCGGGCACCTGACGGGAAACGGCGGCCATTTCCACATGTCGCTGTGGGACGAGGCGGGCGAGCGCGACCTGTTCGAGGACGACTCCGACAAGAGCGGGCTTGGCCTCTCGCCGCTCGGCCACCACTTCATCGGCGGGCTCAAGAAGCACGCCAAGGCCTACATCGCGATCACCGCGCCGACGGTCAACAGCTACAAGCGCCTGACCACCACCGCGGGCACGCCGACCAGCGGCGCGACGTGGAGCCCGATCTTCATCACCCACGGCCGCAACAACCGCACCCAGATGCTGCGCGTCCCCGGCGGCCACGTCGAGGACCGTACCGTCGACGGGTCGTGCAACCCCTACCTGGCGATGACCGCGATCCTGGCCGCCGGCCTTGACGGGATCGAGAACGAGGTCGACCCCGGCCAGGTGAACGAGGAGAACCTCTACACCTTGAGCCCCGACGAGCTCGCCAAGCGCGGCATCGAGCTGCTGCCCGCCAACCTGCTCGAAGCGACCCGCCATCTCGAGCACTCAGACCTCCTGCGCAAGGCCTTCGGAAACACCGGCACCGAGGACTACACCGACTACTACGTCAAGACCAAGCAGGAGGAGTGGGCGGCCTACCACGAACAGGTCACGCCCTGGGAGGTCAACCGCTACCTGACGCTCTTCTAGCCGCGCGCAATACGGGGTCAGACCCCGTATTGCAGG
>DATCPV010000159.1:0-6514 GCA_036569885.1 Gaiellales bacterium
GGGCAGCGCAGGCGCTTGTGCAGCGCGTGGGTGAACTCGAGCTCCTCATAGATCTCGGCCAGGTCGGCGTACCGGGCGCCCGCCCCCGCGAGGGCGCGCACACGCCGGCGGCGGATGCCCGCCAGCTGCTCGGCGTCGATGGTGAGCCCGACGAGCTTCCACGGCTCGACGGTGAACAGCACCGGCGGAGGGTCGACCCCGCGCACGATGGGCACGTTTGCGGCCATGAGCCCGAGGTAGCCCAAATGCATCGAGGTCGGGGTCTTGGATGTGCGCGAAACGCCGATCAGGACGACATCCGCCTGGTGCAGGTCGTCGGCGCCGCGGCCGTCGTCGTGCTTGACGGCGAACTCGATAGCGGCGATGCGGCGGAAGTACTGGGCGTCCAGCGGGGCGCTGCGCCCGGGCACGAGCGTCGCCTCACGCCCGGATGCGGTCGTGATCGCGTTCAGCGCCGGTCCCAGCACGTCGTGGACCACGAGCTGGCCGGCGTGGGCAATCTCGACCATCGCCTCGCGCAGGGACGGGTCGACAAGCGTGTAGAACACGGCCGCCCGCCTGCCCGTCGCCGACTCGACCGCTCGCGCAAGCTGCTCGCGGTTCTGCACGCGGGCGTGACGGATCATCTCGATCTCGGTGTCGTCGAACTGGCTTTGGGCAGCCCTGCCGACGCGCGCGGCGGTGTCACCCGTCGAGTCGGACACAATGTGGATCTCGAGCCGTTCGGACACGTCTGAGATCCTATCCCGGAAGCTGTCCGAAGTCCCCGAGAGTCCGCAGCGCGGCGGCGACGTTGGCCACCAGGGTGAGCCGGTTCCGGCGCACCGCCTCGTCGGGGGCCATGACCAGGACGGCGTCGAAGAAGCGGGTCACGACCGGCGCCAGCTCGGCCGCCTGCTCGAGCGTTCCGGGCGGGTGGTCGAGCGCCTCAGCCAGGTCGCGCTCCGCAGGCTCGGTCAGAAGCGAGGAGTCGATCGTGCCCGGCGGCGTGGCGCCCGCGATGCGCACGCAGCGGCCGTACGCATCGCGGACGAGATCACGGTCCGGCCCGGCGAACGCGTGCAGTGCCCGGGCCAGACCGGCGACGGCGACCGGCTCCAGCGCACCCGAGCCCCGGGCCGCGCGCACCTCCTCGACGGTGACGCCCTCGTCCAGCAACAGGGGCTCGAGCCGGTCGAGCACGAACTCGGCCGCCCGCTCGCCCACGAGCGCCGGCGGGTCGAGCGCATAGCCGCGGTCAAGGGCGATCGCAACCACCCCCGCCGCAGCCCTGCGCAGGCCGAACGGGTCTCGGCTTCCGGTCGGCTCGAGGCCACGCTCGAAGGCGACGGCGAGCGTGTCGGCCTTGTCGGCGATCGCGAGCACCGCGCCGGCCTCACTTGCCGGAAGCTCGCCACCCGCCTCGCGCGGCCGGTGATGCTCCTCGATCGCGGCGCAGACCACATCCGCCTCGCCGGCGGCCCGGGCATACAGAGAGCCCGCGTAGCCTTCGAGGTCGGCAAACTCGCTCACGAGGCCCGAGACTAGGTCGGCCTTGCACAGCGCCGCTGCGCGGACGGCGGCAGCCCGCACCTCTGCGGCGAGGCCGTTTCCGGCGTACAGGCGCTCGACGATCGGCCCGAGGCGCGCCACCTTGTCGGCAATCGACCCGGAGCCCTCCAGGAAACTCACCCGCCCGAGCTCGAGCACCATCGCTTCGAGGCCGCGCTCGAGGTCGCGCCGGTGGGCAAAGGCGGCGTCGTCGAGCCTTCCGACCAGCACCTCCTCGTTGCCGGCCCGCACCACATCCGGATCGCCGCCGTTGGCGACGAAGAGGAAGCGCGGCTCGAGCTCGCCTCCGCCGGCTCTGACCGGGAAGTAGCGCTGGTGCGACTGCATCGCGGTGATCACGACACGGTCGGGCAGATCGAGGTACCTGCGATCGAAACGGCCCTCCAGCACGACCGGCCACTCCACCAGGTGGACGACCTCCTCCAGCTTGGCGCCCGGGTCGGCCCACGGCCCGGCGGCATCGAGGCCGGCGACGATCGCCCCCCGCCGCTCGCGCGCATCGGCCATGGCCCGTACCGCGCGCAGGTCTGCGAGGTACGTGGCGGCGGAGCCGATGCGGGTGTGGCCGCCCTCGTAGCGGTGCCCGAACGTCGTCTCGCCGCTCTCGAGACCCGCGAGCCGCATCGGTGCGACGTCCTCGTCGAGCTTCACCACGAGCCACCGGATCGGGCGGGAGAAACGGCCGCCCTCCCACCGCATCGAGTTGGAGAACTGGATCCCCTCCACGAGGCCCCGCACGATGTCGCGTACCAGCGCCGCCACGGGCGTGGCCTCCCCCTCGGAGACCGCCCAGACGAACCCGTCGCGGTGCTCGAGCTGCGACGGATCGAGGCCGTGCTTGCGCGCGAACCCGGCCAGGGCCTGGTCGGGAGCGTCGGAGCGCGGACCGCGCGCCTCCGTGCGCTCGGCGGGGCGCTCCGCCGGCAGGCCGGTCGCGATTACGCCCAGACGCCGGGGCGCGACGTACACGCGCCGGTCGGCCGACGCGAGCCCGGCCCGGTGCAGCTCCGCCTCGAGCAGCCCGGGCAGCTGCGCCTCGGCCTGGCGGCACGCGGCCGCCGGCAGCTCCTCGCAGCCGATCTCGACGAGAAGGTCAGGCACCGGCCTCCTCCACCTCGAGGTGCAGGCGGGCGACCGCCTGCGACAGCCGCCGCATGCGCAGGATGTAGCCGGCGCGGTCGGTGACCGCGATCGCCCGGCGGGCGTCGAGCAGGTTGAAGGCGTGCGAGCACTTGAGCACGTGGTCGTAGGCCGGCAGCGGCAGGCGGGCGTCGATGCAGCGCCGGGCCTCGGCCTCGAAGTCGTCGAAGTGGCGCGCGTGCACGGCCACATCGGCCAGCTCGTAGTTGTAGATCGACATCTGGCGCCCGTTCTGGAGGTAGACGTCAGCCCAGCTCACGTCTGCAGACCAGCGCATGTCGTGGGCGCGGCGGACGCCCTGCAGGTACATGCCGAGCCGCTCCAGCCCGTAGGCCAGCTCCACCGAGATCGGGTCGAGGTCGAACCCGCCGGCCTGCTGGAAGTACGTGAACTGGGTGATCTCCATCCCGTCCATCCACACCTCCCAGCCGAGGCCGGAGGCGCCCAGCGAGGGGTTCTCCCAGTTGTCCTCGACGAAGCGGACGTCGTGGCGGGGGACGTCGATCCCGATGGCCTGCAGCGACGCCAGGTAGAGGTCCTGGACGTCGGCCGGGGCGGGCTTGAGGATCACCTGGTACTGGTAGAACTGCTGGAACCGGAACGGGTTCTCGCCGTAGCGGCCGTCGTCGGGACGGATCGACGGCTCGACGTAGCCCGTGCGCCATGGCCGCGTGCCGAGCACGCGCAGGAAGGTGGCGGGATTCGACGTGCCCGCGCCGACCTCGGTGTGGTACGGCTGCAGGATGGTGCAGCCCCGCTCTTCCCAGTACGCCTGAAGCGCCGAGATCATGCCCTGGAAGGTGGTCTGCATCGCGGCCGCAAGCTATCAGGCCGGCGCGGCCCGCCGGGCGGGATCAGGCGTGCAGCGTGCGCATCCGGAAGCCGCCATGGAAGGCGTAGGTCGCCTCCACGACGCGCATCGCGTCCTGGGCTGCCGGAGCGTCGAGCCGGCCTGGCCGCAGTGGCCGTTCGATCAGCTGCTCGATCGTCTCGAGGCTGCCCGGACGCAGCCGAAACCCCTCCGGCCCTCCCGAGCAGCTCTCGCACACCGCCCCGCCGGCCACCGGCGAGTAGCCGATCAGCGGGTCCGCGGTGCCGCACGACGCGCACGACGTCAGGTGCGGCAGGTACCCGGCGAGAAGGAGCAACTTCAGCTGGAAGCCGACCGCCAGGGCGTCTGCAGCCGGGTCGCCCGTCTCCGGCACCGGGCCGTCGAGCAGCTCCAGGAAGCGCACCAGGCCGTCGAAGACGCGCGGCTGCGGGTCGGGCTCCGGGTGCAGCTTCAGCACCGCCTCGGCCCCGATCAGGGCGACGCTCAGCGTGTAGGGCCGCTCCCGCACCGCAGCGTGCGCCGACGTGATGTCGGCCCCAGAGACGGTGTGCAACTCGCCGCGGCCCTCGTGCAGCATGAGCGCCGCCCGGGTCAGCGGCTCGAGCCGCCCCCCGAACCGCGACGTCGTCTTGCGCACGCCCTTCGCGATGGCGTTCACGCGGCCCCGCTCGGCCGTGTAGATGTGCAACACCCGGTCGGCCTCGCCAAAGCGGATCGAGCGCAGCACGACCGCGTCGGCTCGGTAGGTTCGCCCCATGGGCCCAGTGTAGGAGGATGGCCGGTCAATTGGCACACGCCGCACGCGCCAAATGGCGCCCGCCGCCCACGTCAGAGTTCCGACCCTCTCCGTCCGGGGGGTCTGGCACGACAGTTGGCGGACCGGCCACTTGGCACATGCTGCATGCGCCAAGTGGCGCGCACCGCCTTGATGAGGGGTTTTCCGCGTCCGCGGCGGCTCCGTCCGCGGCGCCGGCACCACCCGCGCCGAACCGTCCAATTGGCACACGCTGGAGGTGCCAAATGGCGCCCGCCGCCTAGATGAGGGTGCCCGGCGGCTCTGTCCGCGGCGCCGGGACGAACGTTGCCGCATCGGTCAATTGGCACACGTCCCACGCGCCAAATGGCGCACACCGCGTAGATCACGGTCTCCGCGTCCCCGGCCGCTCCGTCCGGGGGCTCCCGCACAACAGTTGCCGGACCGGCCAATTGGCACACGCTGCACACGCCAAGTGGCGCAGCGCGGTTCCCCCTCCCCCCGCCCCCAGTCCACGCTAAGGTCGCCGGCATGCCCGGCTTAGTCCGCCCTGTTCACCCCGGGGAGCACGCCGCGCTCGGCGACCTGACCGTGGCGGCCTACCGGGCGGTGCCGGGAGAGACGATTTCGCCGGGCTATGAGGGGACGCTGCGTGACGTCGCTGCCCGCAGCGACGAGGCGGACGTCCTGGTGGCCGTCGATGCGGCGGGGACGCTTCTCGGAGGCGTCACATACGTCCGCGGCACCGGGAGGTACGCCGAGTTCGAGGGCGAGGACGAGGCCGGCATCCGCATGCTGGCGGTGTCTCCGGCGGCCCAGCGCGGCGGGATCGGCCGGCGGCTCGTGCAGGAGTGCATCGCCCGGGCGACGGCCGCAGGGAAGGCCCGGATCGTGCTCCACACCACCGAGGCGATGCTGGCGGCGCAATCGCTGTACGGGTCGTTCGGCTTCGAGCGCACGCCGAGCCGCGACTTCATGGCCACGCCGTCGATGCGCCTGATCGCCTACGTGCTCGAGCTCAGACCGCCTCGGTGAGGTCGCGCTCTTCGCCGTCGGGGAGTGCCGCGATCAGCCGGTCGGTGTCCACCTCGAACACTGCGCGGGGCGTCCCGGCGGCGCACCAGACCGTGCCGAACCGGCGCAGCGACGAGTCGACCAGCGTTCGCAGCGGCCGGTCGTGCCCGAGGGGCGGCACCCCGCCGATGGCGAATCCCGTCGCCTGCCTGACGTCGTCCGCCGTCGCGCGGTGCAGGCCGAGGCGGGCGGTGTCCACGCGCCGGTCGCCGGCGCAGAGCACCAAGACGGGGCCGTCGTCGTCGTTGAACACGAGCGACTTCACGATCTGACCGAGCTCACATCCGGCGGCGGCGGCCGCTTCTTCCGCGGTGCGTGTTGAGGCGTCCTGCTCACGGACGACGACGTCGAGGCCGGCGGCCCGCAGCCGCTCGGCTACGCGGAGCGCAGTCGGGTGCAACGTGGACACAGGTGGGTCCCCCTTTGGGCGACGCGGATCTTCTCGATGGGCGTCCCGCACCGCGGGCACGGCTCTCCGGTACGGGCGTACGCGGCGAACCGCTCCTGCATACCGCCGCGCTCGCCGTCGACGTCACGGTAGTCGCGGATGCTGGCGCCGCGCGAGTCGATACCACGCTCCAGGCTCTCGACGACCGCCGTGTACAGCCTCCGCACCTCGGCGGCGGTCAGGCTCCCGCCGGCGCGCAACGGATGGATGCGCGCCTGCCACAGCGCCTCGTCGGCGTAAATGTTGCCGACGCCCGCAACGATGCCCTGATGCAGGAGCAGCGCCTTCACCGGCGCGCGCCGCCCCGCCAGATCGGCCCGCAGCCGCCGTGGCGACCACTCGGGAGAGAGCGGCTCGGGGCCGGCCCGCGGCCGCAGATACGCCTCGAGCCCGCCCGGCTCGATCAGCCGCATCGTGCCGAACCGGCGCTGGTCGCAGTAGAGGAGCGTCGCACCGTCGTCAAGGTGGAACACGGCCCGGATGTGTGTGGGCTCGGGCTCGGACGCGCCGGGGGCCCGGAGGTGGAACCAGCCCGTCATCCGCAGGTGCACGACGAGCGTGCGGCCGGTGTCGAACGCGAACAGCAGGTACTTCCCGCGCCTCCCCACACCCGCGAAGCGCTCGCCGTCGAGCTCCATGCCGACCTCGCGCGGATCCTCCGGAGCGGTCAGCCGCCCGTCGCGGATATCGGCCTCGGTGAGCGTGCGGCCGGCGA
>DATCPV010000160.1:0-2535 GCA_036569885.1 Gaiellales bacterium
TCATGGATCTGGACGGTGCTCGCCGTCATCACCTTCGCCGATCTAGGCCGGAAGTACATCCGCCGCCGCCGCCTCGCCGCGGCAGCTGACGCCACGGCGATCGACGGCTAGCCGCGGCCGCGCAGGAACCGCTCGAGGGCCGCCAGGGGCTCGTCGATCCGCGACGTATCCCCCCAGGCGCCCAGTACCTCGAGCGTCCCGGTCATGCGGTCGAACCGCGGCTCGACCCGGCCGACCAGCCGGTCGCCGGCGAGGACCGGCAGAACGTAGTAGCCGTACTCGCGCTGTCCGGGCGGGACGTACATCTCAAGCCGGTAGCGGAACCCGAAGAGCGCCTCGGCCCGGTCACGGTCGTGCACCAGCCGGTCGAACGGCGGAAGCACCGTGACGCGGTCGGCGACCGGCGCGTCGCTCGCGTCGGGGTGGGCGTGCCACCCGTCCTTCTCGAGCCTCACGCCGAGCGCTCGGAACCGCTGCGCCTCGAACCGGCGCTGCGCCTCCTGCAGCGGCACGGTGGCGGTGGCCGGATACCAGCCCTCGGCCAGACCCCAGAGCCGCTGCCGGCCCCGGCGCCCGACGACGGCGATCTCGCCGTAGACGTGCAGGGTCTGCAGCATGCGGCCGACGTAGCGGCTGCCGTACCAGCGATGTTGCTCGCGATCGTGCACCGACCGGTCCTCGAGCTCCCGTGAGAGCAGCGGGCCCCGGCGCTCGAGCTCGCGCAGGACGTAGCGGCGGAAGGCGGCGTTCTGCTTCACGAACTCCCGCCGCCAGCGATCGCGCTTCAGTGTCGTCGCGCGCCGGTTCCGCCGCATCAGGGCACGCAGGAGCGGCAGCGACTCGATCGGGTAGACGAACGCGTCGTACTCGACGAGCCGGCGCTCCTCCCACAGCAACCGGTCGAGCTCGGCCGGATCGAAGTCGCCCAGGCGGCACCAGAGGACGAGGTGCTGCGCCGGCGCGACGGTTGCGATCGGGTCGAGCTGGAGGAAGCCAAGCCGGCGAACGGTGTCCAGCACCCCACTCGCCGAGCCATCCAGCAGCTGCGCGCGCACCGCGATGCGCCTGGCGTCCGTGAGACCCACCCTTCGCGTCACCGCGCGAGTGTACCGAGCGAGGCCGTTTGACAAGATAGCACGACCGGTCGTATAGTCACCGATCTACTACATTCGATCGGTCGTACTGCATCCACACAAACAAGCCTTCCGTCAAGCGGGTCACGACCGCGATGGGAGAGGGCGCCGCCGTCGTCCTGCTCCTCCATCAGCGCCTAGAGGATTGAGCCGCCAAGCGATTCGCGCGCACGTCCCTCGTCTTCGGGAGCCACGATGAGCGTGTACTGCGGCCGGTCGCCCATGGAGAGACCCAGGACCGACGACATCACCGGTGGGTCGATGACCGCACACTTGATCCGGTTCGCGCGCAGCAGGTCGGCCGCCTCGTCGGCGGCCGGCCGGCTCGGAAACGTTGCGATGGGGACGGTGGCGGTCATATGGCACAGCCACGATAGCGACGCTCCCCGGCGCGATCGGGGTGTTACCGTGAGGCCGGTGGACGCCGTCGAGCGCAGTGATGACCCCGCGGTCGGCCAGATGCTCAAAGAGCACATCGAGCGTTTCAACATCGCTACGACCGGGATCACGGAGTGGCACCAGGTCACCTACGTCGTCCGCGACGACGATGGCGAGCTGGCCGGGGGCGTTGACGGTTGGGAATGGGGCGGCACCTGCTTCGTGGCCGCCCTGTGGGTGCGCGAGGACCGCCGCGGCCGGGGCATCGGCTCGGCGCTCATGGCGGCGCTGGAGCAAGAGGCGACGCGGCTCGGCTGCCATCAGATCGCGCTCGAGACCCACACCTTCCAGGCGCCGGCGTTCTACGAGCGGCGCGGCTACGCGCGGGTCGGCGAGGTCGGTGGCTACCCGCGCGGGCACAGCCTCATCTCGCTGGCCAAGCCGCTCTCGTAGTCACGGCGGCTCACTACACTGGCTCCCCGTGCGCCTGCTCCTGATCGCGTTCTACTTCCCCCCGGCGGGCGGCGGCGGCGTCCAGCGGACACTCAAATTCTGCCGTGACCTGCCCGAGTTCGGCGTCGAGGTGGACGTGCTCGCACCGAGCGATCCCAAGTGGTTTGCCCTCGACGAGCCGCTCATGGCCGCGATCCCCGCCGCCACCACCGTGCACCGGACGCGCTTTCTCGGCCCACGCTCGTCGTTTCGCGGCGACGCTTTGCGCGACGTGCATGGACTGCGGCGGGCGGCGGTACACGCACGCTACGCCTACGAGCGGGCGCTCGTCCCGGACAAGGCGCTGCCGTGGGCGGCGACCGCGCTACCGGCCGCCCTCGGGATCGTCCGCCGCCGCCGCATCGATGCGATCATGACGACGTCGCCCCCGGCCTCGGTGCACCTGATCGGGGCCGCGGTCGCCGCCGCCACCCGCAAGCCCTGGCTGGCCGACCTGCGCGACTCCTGGCTCGACCACCCCCACCGCACCTACGAGAGCCGGGGGATGCGCGCCAAGCGCGCGGTCGAGCGG
>DATCPV010000161.1:0-2348 GCA_036569885.1 Gaiellales bacterium
GCCCGCCCCTGTGCGATCACGGGCGCGCCGGCCTGACCCGCGGTGCGCGCCTCGTCGCGGTCGTACTGATAGGCCGACTCGACGTCGGGGTCGTCCAGACCGGCGACGACGGCGGCGCCGTCGAGGCCCGCCGCCGCGGCCACTTCGGCAATCGCCTCGTCGGTCTCGAGGAGCAACGTGGTCGTGAACCAGGCCAGCCGCAGCGCCCGCAGCATCCGGTCACCGGCTCCCAGCCGCTCGGCCGTCTTGACCGCGCGGCAGGCCCGCCCGGACGCGATCAGCCGGGTGCGCGGCGTGCTCGCCACGGGCATCCCGAACCGCGTCTCGTACGTCTTCCAGCCCTTCACACGGCCCTCCGGAGTCACGCCCGCGCGCTCGCGGGCGCGGGTGTCCTCACTGAGCCCGATCATCACCGTGCGCCACACGAGGCCCTCGCCGTAGCGCCACTCGAGGCCACGCATGAACGGCTCGGCCGAGTACGCCCACGGACAGCTCGGGTCGGTGTACTGGGTGACCTCGACCGGATCGTGCAGCATCGGCGCAGACTACCGGGGACTGTCCCCGGGTCTTACGCCGCGCGGTCGGCCCGGCCGCGGGCCGGCGCGACCTGGTCGAGCAGGGTCGCGGTGGCGAGCGCGCTCGTGGCCTGGTTCGCGAACAGGCGCAGTGCCCGCAGCCTTTGCGGGATCGGCAGCAGCCGGTCGGTCGGGTCGTCGACCCAGATCACGCCGATCACGGAGTTGTCCGGGGCGCGCAGCGGTACGAGCAGCCAGTGTTGGTTCCAGGCGTTGGGGCCTACCCCGTTCAGCTGCGACTTGTACCCAACCGACGTCTGGGAGCAGCGGGCCGCGCCCTCGTCATGCGGCAGCAGGTAGCAGCCATCGACGTCGAACTCCGGGTCGAGCAGGCGCGCGAGATCGGCCTCGCTGGTGGGTGTCGTCAACGCCTTGTCGCCCTCCGGCCAGCCCACCGACGCGGCGCAGCGGTAGGTCGCGGTCCCGGGATCGTGCAGCTGGAGCTGCACCTTGTCGAACCCGAGCGCGGAGCGAACGCCGGCGCACACGCGGTCCAGCACATCCTGCATGCTCCCCGGCTCGAGGAGGCGCGCCGAGACGGCCAGAAGCTCGGCCAGCCCCTTCTGCGACCGCTCCCAGGCGGCGCTGGTCTGCGCCGCCTCGACGAGCACCGCCGCCTGCAGCGTGACCGCCACGAGCACGTCCAGCTCCTCGTCGGAGAGGCGCCGGCCAGAGACGGGGTCTCCAATCGAGAAGAGGCCCAGGATGTGCCCGTCGGAGTGGCGGAAGGGCACGAACAGCTCGTCCTCGAGCTGCCACGCGTTCGGGATCGAGCTCGGCGGGCCGGTGGGGACGTAGCGCGGGCCGAGGTACGTCTTCCAGTCGAACGTGCCCTGCTCGATGAAGTAGGCGCCGCGGCGGAGATACCGCTCGTCCATCAGCGGTTCGAACCACTCCCGGGGGTAGGTGGAGTTCAGCAGCTCGGCCCGGGCGCGCGCATTGCCGTGCACGCTCGAGACGATGAAGTCGTCCCACTCCGGCCGGTACATGTTGATGATGACCGTGTCGAGGCCAAGCCCGCGCCCGACGGTCTCGACGATCTCGTCGAGCAGGCGGTCGGGGTCGCGCTTCACCCGCACCAGCCGGATCACGTCGAGCAGCGCCTGGATGCGCGTCGACGGGGAGAGGTCGGGCGTTCTCGGAGCGACGACGCGCTTGCCGGCCGGGCGGCGGGCGCCGGGGTGCTCGAGCACCCTCCGCGCGGCGGCGACGACACGGCGGTCAAACTGCGTTCCGGCGTCCTTCTCGAGCTCCGCGATCGCGGCCTCGCGAGGAATCGCGTCGTGGTAGGAGCGGTCGCTCGTCATGGCGTCGAACGCGTCGCAGACCGCGATGATCCGCGACCCGAGCGGGATCGCCTCGCCGGCGAGGCCGTCGGGGTAGCCGGCGCCGTCGATGCGCTCGTGCGTCGAGCGGACGAGCGCGGCGACGCTCGAGAGCACGGGCGCAGCGTTCAGCATCGCCTCGCCGATAACCGTGTGCCGGCGGATCATCTCCCACTCCGAGGCGTCCAGCGGGCCTGGTTTGTGCAGGATCGACCGCGGGATGACGATCTTGCCGATGTCGTGGAGGTCGGCGGCGAGGCCGATGTCGTCGATCTCGTCCCGCTCGATGCCGAGCTGCTCGGCCACCGACTGCGCCAGCTCGCCGACCCAGTCACAGTGCGGGCGCAGCTCCGGCGCGTGCTGGTCGAGCACGGCCAGGAGCAGATCGCGGGCCTGGCGCTTTGCCGACATGCGGTGGTCATCCTTCTGGGCGTCCATGCGCTGATCG
>DATCPV010000162.1:0-2585 GCA_036569885.1 Gaiellales bacterium
GGATAATTGCAGAAAAGCAGGTTCGCCCGGCGTGACACCTGCGTGGGAATCGCCTCCAGATGGGGCTGAAACGCCCGCTCAGCGGTCAGTGGCATCAATATGGGCTCTGCCCCTGCCAGCAGCGCCCCGGACGTGTAGACCGGATACCCGGGGTCTGCGACGAGACAGGCGTCGCCGGGGTCGAGCATCGCAAAGCAGATGTGCGCGACCCCCTCCTTCCCGCCCAGGAGGGGCAGGATCTCGGTGTCGGGGTCGAGCTCGACCCCGAAACGGCTGCGATAGAAGGCCGCCACCGCCTCCCGGAACTCCGGCCGGCCGCGGTTGGACGGGTACCGGTGCGTGTCGGGCCGCGCGACCTGCCGCTGGGCCTCCTCGACCACGGCCGCCGGTGTCGGCACGTCGGGATCGCCGATACCGAGCGAGATGACCTCGACCCCCGCCCGCCTGCGCTCGTCGATCTTGCGCTCGAGCTCGGCGAACAGGTACGGCGGCAGCGCCTCGACGCGTGCGGCAACCCGCATCGCCTAGAGCTCTCCCAGCGCGGCCACGAAGTCGGCCGAGAATTCGCTCCGGTGGACGCACTGCACTGGGCCTGTCAGCCGCACGGACAGGTGCTCGTCGACCGCGACCACGAGCTCGCCGCCGTCGGTGTGCACCGTCACGGGGCTCCGGGCGCGCCCGGCGACGACCGCCGCCACGGCGGCCGCGCTCGAGCCGGAGCCGGACGAGAGCGTCTCCCCCGCCCCGCGCTCCCAGACGCGCATGCGGATGTCGTTGTCACCCAGGGGGCGGAAGAACTCGACGTTCGTGCGGTTGGGAAACCACGGGTGGTGCTCGATCGGCGCTCCCACGGCGGCCAGGTCGAGCCCGTCAACCTCCTCGGTCTCGATCACGCAGTGCGGGTTTCCGAGCGAGACGAATGTGTAGGCCGGCGCGGGGGCCGGGCCGCCGTTCGGGGCGTGGTCGGATCCATCCAGTGCGGCGGCGCCCGCATCGATCGTGACCGATCCTGCGTCAACCGTGCCGGCGATCGAGCCCTTGAGCGTCTCGAGCACCACCTCGGCGGTGCCGTCACGGCCGGCGACGTAGCCCGCGGCGATGCGGCTGCCATTGCCCGAGAACTCGGCCTCGCCGCCGTCCGGGTTCAGGATCTGCACCCGGGTATGACCGGGGCCGATCGGGTCGAGCACGAGGATGCCATCGCTGCCGGCGCCCAGGTCGGCGTGACAGATCCGTTGCACCCGTGCGGGCGTGAGCGGGTGAACGACGTCCGTTCGCTCCATCACCAGGTAGGCGTTCCCGGCCGCCTGCCACTTCTCGAACCGCATGCCGCGAGAGGATACCGGCGGCAATGAATATTGAGTGCCTGGCACCGGGTATTCAGTGGGTGCCGAGAAGCGCGCCCAGCAGGATCGCGGCCACGAGCAGGGCGCACACCAGCCCGAAGCCGATCACCACCGGCCACGTCGCCGGCAGCCCGGCCACCAGCGCCAGGCCGGCGACCAGCGCGATCGTGACGAGGCGCAGGCGGCTGATGGTGTGCGGCCTGGCGCTCAGGTAGCGGCTCCCCAGCCGGTCGGCCAGGAGCAGCGCCGATCCCAGCGTTCCCAGCAGCAGCACGGCGACCACCAGCGGGCCGATCACCCATTGCGCCCATCCGCGCACGTCTCCGGCGGCGATCCCGGCGAGCACGGCCACCGCGGCCGTCACCGGTGCCGCAGCGGCCACGATCACCAGAGCGTCGCGGGCCTCGCGCACCGCGTCGTGCTCGCGGCGCCCGGTCCTCACAGCGTCGCCACGATCTCGGCGGCGATCGCCCGGGGGTCGCGGTCGGCGGCGACCATTGCCACATCCGGGAGGCGCCGCATCCACGTGCGCTGGCGCTTGGCGTACCGGCGCGTGCGCACGTTCAGCCGCCGCTGCGCCTCGAGCTGGTCGATGTGGCCGTGAAGCAGCGCGGTCACGTCCTGGAGGCCGTGGATGCGCTCGGCGGTGGCCGAAAACCGGTGCTCGGCCCGGGCGGCGCGCACCTCGGCCACCACGCCGGCCGCGAACATCGCCTCCGTCCTGCGCGCGATCCGGCTCGACACGAGCTCCGCGGGCGCGTCCAGGCCGACGATCGCCGTCGGGCGGCGGGCGTCGGCCGCCCACAGCCGGTCATGCTCGGGCGCCAGGCTCGACCCGGCCGCATGCAGCTCGAGCGCCCGCACGACCCGGCGGCGGTCGTGCGGATGCACCACCGCCGCCGCTCGGGCGTCGGCGGCCGCAAGCGTTGCGTGGGCGGCGCCCGCTCCCTCCCGCTCGTAGAGCTGCTCGAACCGCTTCCGGTCGGCCTGCGGCACCTGCGGCGGCAGCGGCATCTCGGCAAGCGCCGCACGCAGGTACAGGCCGCTCCCGCCGCAGACCACCGCAACCCGGCCGCGGCCGAGCACATCGTCGATGGCCGCGTGGGCGAGCGCGGCGTACTCGGCGACCGAGCCCGAGTGGTCGAGCCCCCAGACCCCGATCAGCTGGTGCGGCGCCCGCGCCCTCTCGGCCGCCCCCGGCTGGTTCGTGAGGATGGGCAGGCCGCGGTAGAGCTGCAT
>DATCPV010000163.1:0-2807 GCA_036569885.1 Gaiellales bacterium
CCGATACCCAGACGATGAACGAGACCGGGACCAGCACGACCGGCGCAGAGGCCGACGACGAGACGGCGGACATCGCCCCGATCGACGTCCAGCGCCTGCTGACCTGGTATTTCGACCTCGTGCACCCGGAACGGCATCACATCACCAGCCGCCACCGGCAGCCGCGCACCGTTACCTAGGACTCGCGGAAATCCCCGACCGTGGCTCCGAAGTCGGCGGCAAGCCGCTCGCGGCACCACGCCAGGAACGCATCGGTGAGGCGGCGGCGGCTCCGGGTCGCCAGGCGCACCGAATAGAAGTCACGCGCGGGGTCGAGCCCCGCCACCTCAGCCGTTGCCAGCGTGCCCAGGCGCAACTCCTTCTCGACGGCCAGCGACGAGAGGAAGCACACGCCGTGGCCCGCCTCGACCGCCGATTTGGCCGACTCCTGCAGTCCGAGCTCCATTGCCACCGTCAGGTCGCGCACACGCACGCCGGCCCGGCGGAGCTCGTCCTCGATCACGGTGCGCACTCCGGCGCCGGACTGCATCACGACCTGGGGCTCGGCGACGAGCTCGGCGAGCGAGACCACGCGGCCGCCGAAGCGATGGCCGGCGGGCACCGCCAGCACCACCCGGTCGCGCAGGAACGGCTCGAACTCGAGCGCCCGGTGGCTGCGGCGCGCGCCGACGACGCCAAGCTCGAGCTCACGGTCGAGCACCCGGTCGATGACCGACCCGGTCGCATCGACGCGCAGGGTCACCTCGACATGCGGGTGCGCGGCCCGAAAGCTGCCCAGGAGCTGCGGCAGCACATGCTCGCCGGGGCCGGTCGAGGCGCCGACGATGAGGTGCCCCGTGGGCTGGTCGCTGTCCTGCGCCAGCTCCCGGGCCAGCTCATCGCGCAGCGCGAGCATGCGCAGCGCGTAGCGGTGCAGCACCTCGCCGCGGTCGGTCGGCGTCGCCCGCCGGCCGGAGCGGTCGATCAGCCGCGCGCCCATCATCCGCTCGAGCGTCTGGATCTGCTGGCTGACCGCCGGCTGCGTGACCCCGAGCGCGTCGGCAGCGGCCGAGAACGACCCCTGCTCGACGACCTCGACGAACGTCTGCAGCTGGCGCAGGTCCATATCATGCCAAGCTTATCAGCGACCCACACTTGCATAAGGATGCGCCGGATCAGTGAAGGCCGGTCAGCGCCAGTGCGAGCAGGTGATCGGGGTCGCGGCGCAGAGCCTGGGCCGCCGCGCCGCTCTTGCGCTCGATCACCAGATCGTCCGGGTGGTTGAGCGGCCGCAGCCGGCCCTCGGCGATCAGGCGCTCGTCGACACCGCCCAGGCGGCCCGCAAACGTCGTGTACACCGGCGTCCCCAGCACGACCGCCTCGCGGTTCATTGTGCCGCCCGCGCTCACGACCAGGTCAGCACCCGCGAGCAGGCTGTGGCCGTCCACCGCCCGTGCGGGGACCACGACCGAAGGCAGATGAAGAGCGCGGATCCGCTCACCCTGCTCGGGCGTTCGCGGCAGCACCACGGCGATCACGTCGTCGCGCCGCCCCAGCCGGTCGAGCACCTCCTCGAACAGCGGGTTGGAGAACCGGTGGTAGAGGGCGACATCGGCGGGCGGCCGCAGCACGACCCCGATGCGGCTACCGTCGAGGCCAAGTGCGCGGGGAACACCGGGATCGGGGACGAACCCGGCCAGGTAGTACTCCTCCTTGAGGCCGGGATAGCGCACCAGCCGTGGTGGACGGACGCCGAAGCGCCGCAGCCGCCGCGGGGGGATCGCGTCGGGCACCAGCACGCGCGTCGCCAGCCGGCAGTTGAGCGAGTGCTGCAGGGTGGCGTACTCGTAGTCGAACATCGTCGTATTGGGCACCCGCAGCACGCGGCAGGCCATCGGCAGGTCGGTGGAGCCATGCGCCATCGCCACATCGAAACGGCCCCGCCGGCCGAACCGCACCATCGCTCCCACCCGGCCGCCCGCCGCCCGCGCCTTGCCCGCGCGCGACCCGCCGCCGTGGTGGCCGATCACGGTGTGCTCGATCCCGTGGAGCTCGAGCAGCTCGAGCGTCTGTGCGAACGCACGAGCGGTCACCGAGACGTCGTCGCCGCGGTCGCGCAGCCGCCGCACGAGGGGCGCGAAGATCACCACATGCGGGGAGTTCGTGAGGTCGATCCAGACGCGCACGCGCGCCCGGCCTAGGCCGCGGCGAGCGCCGCCGCGCGGACGGCCGCCACGACCTCGCGCTGAGCCGCCTCGTCCAGTGTCGGGAACATCGGCAGCGCGAGCCCCTCACGGGCGGCGCGCTCGGTCTCGGGCAGGTCGCCCTCGCGGTAGCCGAGGTGGGCGAACACCGGCTGGAGGTGAAGCGGGATCTCGTAGTAGGCGCGACAGCCGATCTCGGCGGCGGTGAGGCGGCGGATGAGCCGGTCGCGGGCCTCCGAGCGCACCACGTAGAGATGGTAGACATGCCCGGTTCCGGCCGCCTCGGCGGGCAGCTCCACCAGGTCGCCGAGGCCGAGGCTGCGGTAGCGCTCGGCCGCCGCGCGCCGCGCGGCGTTCCAGCCGCCCACCTCGGGCAGGAACCGGCGCAGCACCGCCGCCTGGATCTCGTCCATGCGCGAGTTCGTCCCCACCAACTCGAACTTGCGCTTCTCGCGCGAGCCGTGGAAGCGCAGCAGCCGCACCCGCTCGGCCAGGTCGGCGCTGCCCGAGACGACCATGCCGGCATCGCCCATGGCGGGGAAGTTCTTGGTGGGAAAGAACGAGAACGTCCCCAGGTCGCCGAAGCTGCCCGCGCCACGGCCGTCGACGCACGCGCCGTAGGCC
>DATCPV010000164.1:0-3827 GCA_036569885.1 Gaiellales bacterium
TCTCGATGCACTCGAGCCTCATCCGAACGGAGCGGCGGTCATCGAGTTCCTGGCGGCGCCGCCGGGAGAGGTCGTCAACTCGACCGGGCCGCCGGAGGTGTGCTTCTACAACGGCGCCGGCCACGTCTACGGGCCGCTGCAGACGGCGACCGACCGGGCCGGCTACGTGCTCGCGACCGGCCCCGACCGCGCCCAGGCGCTGCGGCGGGCATCCGCGGCCGTCGACGCCGTCAGGTTCGAGGTGCGATGAGCCGTTCTGCCACCGCCAGGCTTGCGATCGACGGCGGCAGCCCCGTGCGAGAGACGATGCTCGCGTTCTCGCCGCCCGTGATGGGTGCCGAGGAGGTCGAGTCGGTCGTGGCGACGATCCGCTCGGGCTGGCTCACGTCCGGGCCGCGCACGGCCGAGCTCGAGCACCGCTTCGCCGAGCGCACGGGCGTCCCCCACGCCATCGCGACGTCGTCGTGCACCGAGGCGCTGCATCTCTCGCTGGTGGCCGCGGGGGTCGGCGCCGGCAACGAGGTCGTGACGAGCTCGTTCACCTGGCCGGCGACCGTGAACGCCATCCTGCACACGGGCGCCACGCCGGTCTTCGCCGATATCGACCCCGAGACGCTCGACATCGATCCCGAGGCCGCGCGCGCCGCCGTGACGGCCCGCACCCGCGCCCTCCTCCCGGTGCACTTCGCCGGCGGGCCGTGCGACATGGACGTGCTCGGCGCAATTGCACGCGAGACCGGCCTGCGCGTGGTCGAGGACGCGGCGCACGCCGTCGAGGCCGATGTGCGGGGACGGCGAGTCGGCGCGATCAGCGACTTCACCTGCTTCTCCCTGTACGCCACCAAGAGCCTGGCCGGCGGCGAGGGCGGGATCATCACGACCGCCTCCGACGAGGCGGCCGAGCGGCTGCGGCTGCTGCGCTCACACGGCATCACCCGCGACCCGTGGAAGCAGGCCGGCGAACGCACCCTGGGCCACTACGACGTCGTCGAGCCCGGGTTCAAGGCCAACCTGGCCGATCTGCAGGCCGCCGTGGCGCTGCCCAAGATCGATCGCCTGGAGTCGTTCCACCGCCACCGCAGCGAGCTGGTCGACCGCTACGACGAGGGGCTGCGCTCGCTGAGCGGGCTCGAGCCGATCGGACGGCCGGCGTATGGCCGCCACGCGCACCACCTGTACGTGATCCGCATCGATCCCGCGCTGGCCGGCGCCGACCGCGACGGCTATGCGGCCGCGCTCATGGCCGAAAACGTCTCCACCGGCCTGCACTTCCTGCCCGTGCACACACTCACGTGGTACCGCCGCAATCTGCCTGTCCCCGAGCTTCCGGTGACCGAGCTGGCGGGGTCGCAGGTGTTGTCGCTGCCGCTGGCGGCCGCGCACTCGCACTCCGACATCGACGACGCGGTCGCGGCCGTTCGCAAGGTGCACGCCGCGTACTCGCGGTGAGGATCAACCGGCGCACCCGCGTTGCGGTTGAGGCGGTTGTATCGGCGGTTGTGCTGGGCCTCCTGCTGCGCTGGGCCGGCCTCCACGAGGTTGCGCAGACACTGCGGGGGACCAGCCTGGCGTGGTTTGTCCCGGCCGTCGCCGTGAGCGCCGCGACGGTGCCCGCGATGGCGCTGCGGTGGCAGATGCTGCTGGCCGCCAAGGATGTCCACGTGAGCCTGGGATGGCTCACCCGCACCTACTTCGTCGCCCTCTTTGCGGGCCAGTTCCTGCCCGCCGCGATCGGCGGCGACGCGGTGCGGGTCGTCGAGCTGGGCCGGCTCACCCACGATGCGCCTGAGGCGCTCGCCTCGGTGCTGATCGACCGGCTGGTGGGGCTCATGTCGCTGGTCGGGCTGGCGGTGGTCGCGGTGCTGGTGAGCGGTGCTGGCTCGCGGCCGGGCGTCGTGCTGGCCGAGGCCGCGTTCGGGATCGCCGCCGCGGGCGCGCTCGCGCTGCTGTTCTCGAGCCGGCTGCGGGGGGCGGTGGCGCGGTGGCTCGAGCCGCGCGCAGAGGGTCGGCGCCTGGCCGTCGGACAGCGCTTTTACGAAGCCCTGCACGCCTACCGCGCGCACCGCCGCACGCTCGCCGTCGTCGGCCTCCTGGCGCTGGCCGTGCAGGCCGCGCGGGTGGGCGTGATCTGGATGCTCGTGCGTGCGCTCGGCCTGCACGTGCCAGATTCGGTCGTGCTTTTGGCCGGCCCGGTCGTGTTTGCCGCCCTCGCGCTGCCCGTGTCACTGAACGGGATCGGCGTGCGGGAGGCGGTGTTCGCGTACTTCCTGCACGGCCACGCCAGCCGGCCGCAGGCGATCGCGCTCGGGCTCGCGTTCTTTGCCGCGGGCACGCTCACCGCCCTCGGCGGCGCCGCCGTTCTGGTGGTGCGGTTCGCGCGCTACGGGATCGGCTCCGTCCGCCCTCGCACCGAGATCGGCGACCCACCCAGAGCTGAGTAGTTTCTCAGTACCGCGGATTACCACAACCTGGTGATGGCAAGACGAGGGCCCCTAGCCGATGCAGGCGGCATGCATTCCACCCCTCCCCGGAACCGCCTTCGCATCGCAGTGGCCCCCAGCGTCTCGATGCGCACCGTGAACGTCCTGCTCGTGCTCGCCGCCGCCCTCTGCGTCCTCGCCGGCGTCGCGGGCACCCTCGCGCGCTGATTCAGCCCAGCCGGCTGACCCAGACCTCGCGCGTGCGCGGCCCGTCGAACTCGCACAGGAACACCCGCTGCCAGCGGCCGAGCGCGAGCGCGCCGGCCTCGACCGGAATCGGCTGGCCGCAGCCGACCAGAATCGCCTTGATGTGCGAGTCGCTGTTGCCCTCCGCGTGGGCAAACCCGGCCGACTGCGGCACCAGGCCGGCGAGGTGCCGCAGGACGTCCCGCACGACGGCGGGGTCGTAGCCCTCGTTCACGGTCACCGCCGCGGTGGTGTGCGGCACGTGCACGAGCACCGCGCCGTCGTCCACGCCGAGCTCGGCGACCGCCGCGGACACGGCATCGGTGATGTCCAGCATCTGTTCCCGCTGGCCGGTGCGGACATCGAAGCGGTGCACCGGGCGATCGTATACCGTGGCCGGCCGTGGCCTCGCACGCGCCCCTGTTGTTGATCGACGGCGACTCCCTGACCCACCGCGCCTACCACGGCTCGCGGCCGCTTGCGGGTGCGGACGGGCGGCCGATCAACGCGCTGCACGGGTTCGCGGTGATGCTGCTCGCGCTCGTCCGCACCGAGCGGCCGCGGGCGGTGCTCGGCTGCTGGGACACCCTCACCGTCCCCACCTACCGGCACCGGTTGTGGCCGCAATACCAGTCCGGCCGGGAGTTCGACAAGGAGATCCTTGAGCAGCTCGAGCGCGCGCCCGAGCTCGTGACCGCGTTCGGGTTCGCGGCCGCCAAGGAGGGCGGCTACGAGGCCGACGACCTTCTGGCCGCCGCCGCTTCGGGCGAGCAGACGGCGGGTGGAACCGCACTCGTCGTCACGTCCGACCGCGACGCCTACCAGCTGGTCACCGGCGGGGTGACGGTGCTCGCACCCCGCAGCGGCGCCTACGCTCCCGACCGGATCGGCCCGGCCGAGGTGGTCGAGCGCTATGGCGTGCGGCCCGGCCAGGTGCCCGACTTCATCGCCCTGCGGGGCGATCCGTCCGACAAGCTGCCGGGCGCCCGCGGCATCGGCGCGAAGGGCGCGGCCGAACTGCTCGGCCGCTACGACAGTCTCGAGGCGATCGTCGAGCACGCTGCGGAGCTGCGCCCGCGCCAGGCGGAGGCGGTGCGCGACCCGCTGCTGGCGACGTTCAAGCGCATCGCCACGATGGACGCCGGCGCCCCCGCGCGGCCC
>DATCPV010000165.1:0-1673 GCA_036569885.1 Gaiellales bacterium
GGCCTACGGCATGCTCGCGGGCACGGCCGACGCGCAGGAGGCCGCGGCGGCGTTCGCCGAGAAGCGCCCGCCCCGCTTCCACGACGCCTGACCCAAAAGCGTCACAACTTCCGCACGCGCCACAACCGGGGACAGTCCCCGCTCTTAAAAGCGGGGCGCGACGTACCGGGCCACGAGGTAGCCCACGACCGTGCCTACAACCAGACGGCCGAGTGCGATGAAAGCGTCACAACTTCCGCACACGCCGCAACGGGGGACTGTCCCCGGTTTGTCGGCTACCCGAGGCCCGCGGCGGCGAGGGCGGCGCGGGCGCAGGCCTCGTCCTGCTCGCCCGTCCCGCCGCTGACTCCGAGGCCGCCGAGCAGCTCGCCGTCGGCGACGATCGGCAGCCCGCCGGCGTAGACGACCACGCGCACGTGTCGGCCTACCTGGGCGTGTTCCCGAACGTGCACCGGTCGGCGGCGGGAGGCCGCTCGGGCTGGACGTTCCGCGCCCAGAGCTGCGCCTGCCCGGGCTCGATGCCCCTCTGGCTCGGCGTCACGAGCGCCGGTCGCCGCGTCACCTGGCTCGAGATCAACGGCCCCACCGCGACAGCCCGGACGCTGGCCGCGCTCGAGGCCAGAGCTCCCTAGACCATCTTGGCCGGACGGCCGACCAGCACGCCGCCACCGAACAGCCCGACGTAGACGCGCCGGTCGCGCGACACGGCCAGGTCGGTCGGGTTGATACATGCCGAGCGGAAGTAGTCGCTGGCCACGTCGACCCCGTTCACGAGCATCTGGCGGGGGTTGGACAGCACCACCCGGTGGCGGCCGCGCGTGAGCGACGGGGCGCCGAAGGCCGGGAGCGCGGATGGGTCGGACACCCGCACACACGTGCGCCAGTGGTCGAGGGTGTGGATGCCGGTCCAATCCGTGTCGGTGGCCCATGCCTCGCCCAGCCGGGGACCGGCCCGCACCAGATGGATCTCGGAGCCGTCGAGCCCGTTCATCGCGGGCTGCCAGGTCGCGCCGCCGTCGCGGGTCGCGACCACGCCGCTTCGTCCGGCCGAGTAACAGATGTTGGCGTTGTGGGGATCGACGGCGAGCTGGCTGACCGAGTACCTGTATGCGCTCGCCCGCCAGGGGCTGGTGCGCTCGACCGACGGCGGCGCCAGCTTCAGCAGCCTTGGACTGCCCCCGGTGCAGCCGCGCTGCGCCTGGTCGGCGCTGTGCGTGTGCCCGGACGGGTCGCTGCTCGCGGCGAGCTTCCGCACGAGCTACACCGGTGGATCCCAGGTCTGGCGGATCTCGAATCCGCGCGACGCCGCGAGCGTCCTGCTCGACACCGCGGCCCCGGCCGTCGTCGAGGACATCCGCGTGGTGGACGGTGTCGTGTATGCGGCCTGCGGGCCCTTCGGCCTCTACCGGGTCAGCCCCACCCAGGGGTGGGTGCCCGTCTCGGCCGGCACCTTCCACGGCTGCCACCTGTCGTCGGTGGCGGGTCATGGCGGCGTGCTCTGGGTGGGCAACGGCATCGGCATGACCGACCACCGCTACATCGCCAAGTCGCGCGACGCCGGCCGCACCTTCGTCTGGAAGACGATGCCCGGTAACGTCAGCAACACGGTCCTGGGCGCAACTCGGAAATGGTGGCTCGGCTCGTCGTGGCCGGGCCTCGACAAGCATGGGTAC
>DATCPV010000166.1:0-2474 GCA_036569885.1 Gaiellales bacterium
GGCCTGGAGCGTGCCCGCCGGCCGCATGCCGCATTTCTCCATGACCCGCATCGAGGGCGCGTTCATCGGGTATGAGAGGGCGATGATGCGCTCGAGCCCGAACGGGCCAAACCCGGCGGCGAGGCAGGCGGCCGCCATCTCCGTCGCGTACCCGAGCCCCCAGGCGGGCCGCTCGAGCGCGTAGACGACCTCGATGTCGGGGCCCTTGCCCTCGACGAGCGTGAGGCCGCAGAGGCCGATCATGCGGCCGTCCTGCAGCCGCGTCGCCGCCCACAGGCCGAACCCGTGCTCGCGCTCCGCCGCCATGTACTGGGCGACGCTCTCGGCCGTTTGCGCCCGCGTGCGGGCGCTGCCCGTGCGACCGATGTACCGCATCGCCTCGGTGTCGCCGAAGACGCGGTGCAGGCCGTCGGCGTCGTCGACGCGCAGGCTGCGGATCTCGAGCCGGTCGGTGGTGAGGGGGAGCATGTCCACGGTCGGGTGGCGCATATGATGCCCCAACCGGCACCACTCGAAGCGGAGGAGCCATGAGCGAGCACCTGACGGCCACGCGGGCTGGGGAGCGATTCGGTGCGGCGATCGCGGCTGCCACCGATTGCCACCAGGCGTGCATCGAGGCGCTCTCCTACGGCCTCCAGCGCCGCGGCGAGTCGGCCCACCTGCTGCACGCCCGGCTGATGCTCGATTGCGCCCAGGTGTGCGACACCACCCGCGACATGATGCTGCGGAGCTCCGACTTCGCCCACCAGATGGCGGCGCTCTGCGCCGAGGTGTGCGACCGCTGCGCCGCATCGTGCGAGCGCCTGGGAGCGGGGATGGAGGCGTGCGCCGGCGCCTGCCGGCGTTGCTCGGAGGCGTGCCGGGCCGTCCGCTAGATGAGTCCGTCACGACCGTCGCGTATGATCCAGTTCCCGGATGCGGTCACTGCGGCGAAAGGCGGCGAGGGCGTGAGCAGGCAGGTCAAGTACGTGTTCGTAACCGGGGGCGTTGTGTCCTCACTGGGCAAGGGCATCACGGCGGCGTCGCTCGGGCGGCTGCTGAAAGCGCGGGGCCTGCGGGTCTCGCTGCAGAAGTTCGATCCCTACATCAACGTCGACCCGGGCACGATGAGCCCGTTCCAGCACGGCGAGGTCTTCGTGACCGAGGATGGGGCCGAGACCGACCTCGACCTGGGCCACTACGAGCGGTTCGTCGACGAGTTCCTGTCGCGGAACTCGAACCACACCACCGGCTCCATCTACGAGCGGATCATCCGCCGCGAGCGCAAGGGCGAGTACCTCGGCTCGACGGTGCAGGTGATCCCGCACGTCACCGACGAGATCAAGCGCCGCGTCCAGCTGGCCGCACAGTCGCACGACGTCGACGTGATCATCACCGAGATCGGCGGCACCGTCGGCGACATCGAGAGCCTCCCCTTCCTGGAGGCGATCCGCCAGTTCCGAAACCAGGTCGGGCGCGACAACGTGATGTACATCCACTGCACGCTCGTGCCGTTCATCGACGTCGCCGGCGAGCTCAAGACCAAGCCGACGCAGCACTCCGTGCAGGAGCTGCGCCGCATCGGTATCGCGCCCGACGTGGTCGTGTGCCGCTCGCGCCAGCCGTTGTCGCTCGACCTGCGCGAGAAGATCGCGCTGTTTGCCGACGTGGCGGTGGACGCCGTCATCTCCGCGCCTGACGCCGACGACATCTACGCCATCCCGCTGACGATGCAGTCCGAGGGCCTCGACCGGCTCGCCTGCGACCGGCTCGGCCTGGTGACCGGACCGGCCGACATGCGCGAGTGGGAGGCAATGGTTGAGCGCATCCGCGCGGCCGAGGGGACGGTGCGCATCGCCCTCGTGGGCAAGTACGTCCAGCTCCAGGACGCCTACCTGTCGGTCGTCGAGGCGCTCAAGCACGCCGCCATTCACCACGGCACCAAGCTCGAGATCGTCTGGGTCGACGCCGAGACGCTGTCGTGGGCCGAGGCCGAGCGGCGGCTCTCGCAGGTCGACGGCATACTCATCCCGGGCGGGTTCGGCGTCCGCGGGATCGAGGGCAAGATCGCCGCGGTGCGGTTTGCCCGCGAACAGTCGGTCCCGTTCCTCGGGGTCTGCCTGGGCATGCAGGTTGCCGTGGTCGAGTTCGCCCGCCACGTGGTGGGCCTCGACGGCGCGAACTCGAGCGAGTTCGACGCCGACACGGCCTATCCCGTGATCGACCTCCTGCCCGAGCAGAAGCAGGTCGAGGACATGGGCGGGACCATGCGCCTGGGATCCGATCCGGTCAAGGTGGTCGAGGGCACCGCCGCCTATCGGGCCTACGGCGAATCGGTGGTCTACGAGCGCCACCGGCACCGCTACGAGGTCAACAACAACCTTCGCCCGCAGCTGGTCGCGCACGGCCTGCATGTCTCCGGCACGTCGCCGGACGAGCGGCTCGTGGAGATCATCGAGCTGCCGGACCACCCGTGGTTCTGCGCAAGCCAGTTC
>DATCPV010000167.1:0-2577 GCA_036569885.1 Gaiellales bacterium
GGGCGGCGGCGAAGCAGCGTGGCCGGGGAGAGCTCGGCGGGGTCGACGCGGGCGGGGACGGGGGCCGAGAAGAGGCGCGTGCCGGCCTCGGAGGCGGCGTACTCGACCAGCACGACCACCACACCGTCGCCGGGCAGCCTGTCGGTCGCCCGTGTCGCGAAGTCGCCGTCGGACGCCGGGAGCGGGATGTTGGCCGCGTGCACCACCGGCCCGCCTCCGGCGCGGGCCCAGATACGCCCGTCCCAGCCGGCCGGGAGATCCATGGCGATCCCGTGCGCCGCGAGCCTCATATCGCCACCAGTGCGGCGGCGATCACGAGCGCGGCCTCGACCGCAAGGGCACCGAGCCGGGCCGGCCGCTCCCAGGTGCGCAGGCGCCGGTCGAGGGTCGCCAGGGCATGCGGCTCACGCACCCGGGCCGTCGCCGGCAGCGTCACCGCCCGCGCGGCGCCGAAGGCCGCCCCGACCGCCGCGCCGCCGGCAGCCGTCCCGGCCAGCACCGCGGCGGCGATCGTCGCATAGACGGCCGCGGTGGTCACGATGGTCGCCACGCCGACCCCGAGCTGGGCACCGAACCCGACCCCGTAGACCCAGCCGCGGTAGCGCTGGAGCCACTCCTCGTTGACCTGCCGGCGCGGGCCGGGCGGATGCAGGTCCGGGACGGCATCCACCGCGATCGCCGCCGCCACCGCCACGGCGAGGAGGCCCGTGCGCGTCCCGGCCGCGAGGCCGACGCGGCCACCGGCCTCACCCAGCACGGCACCGGCAGCGGCGCCCGCGGCTACGGCCGCAAGCCCGAACGCCGTGACCGTCACACCCCATCGTCTTCCCCGGCTCCGCTCACCGAGCGGAGTGATGCTCCCAAGCATCGACTCTCCTCAAGGCGACCACAGCGAACGCAGGCCGGCGACCACCGCCAGCGGCACGCCGAGAAAGAGCTCAGCCGGCATCGTCGCCCGCCCGCGCCGGGCCGGCGTACAGGCTGGGATGGTCGGGCCCGATGCCGGCGGACTCGAGCTCACGCTCGGCCCGCAGGGCTCGATCGGCCGCTCCGCTCGCGGCGGCGTCGGTGACCGCGTCGGTGAACAGCGAGATGACCTGCTCGAACCGCTGGGCCGTGCCCTCGCCGGCGAGCTCACCGTTCCCGTCGACATGCACGAAGTACGGACTGGCGGGAACGTCGTAGTCATGCCAGGCGGCGCTCGACATCACGACCCGCACCGCCGGCGGGGCCAGCTCGCGCAGCTTGACCGGACTCTCGTGGCTCGGGTCCTTGGTCACGACCACCAGCTGGACGCCCGCCGGCAGCTGCGTCCGCGGGTCGGCGAAGGCCTCCCAGAACCCCTGACAGGTGCTGCATCCCGAGGTCAAAAAGGCGAGGAGGGTGGGCGCGCCCGGCCGCGTGACTCCCAGATGCAGAGCGTCGCCGTCGAGCGTGACGCCCGAGAGGTCATGCCCGGCACTCGACACGCGCACGGGGGCTGCCGTCGCCGAGCCGCCGGGCTGCAGCTCGTCGAGCCGGCGCAGGATCTCGGCGTGGCTGCGAAGCAGCCCTCCGACGAGGAGCGCGAGCAGCGCCAGCAGCAGAGTCTCGACCGTGACGACGGCGGTCACAGCGCGCCGCCCCCTCCCGCTCCGAGCCCGGTGTAGGGCGGGGCGGCGGCGCCGGGGACGAGGCAGGCCGCCTCGTGGTGGCAGGTGAGGTCGTCGATGAGCACGTGGCACGAGCACTCGGACGGGAACAGGTGGCACGGGTTCGTGCACGTGATCATCCGGCACACGACCTCGGTCACCTGGTGCACGCCCGAGTTGCACTGGCCGTACCGGAACACGTTGCAGCAGGTCGAGCGGTGGCCGCACGAGCCCTCGGCGCAGGAGCATCCGTGCGGGCAGCTGTGGCCCGGCTTGCGGTTGCAGTCGACGTAGTAGCGCACGCCCTCCGACGCGCACAGCTTGGTGCCGGTGTAGTTGGTGCACTTCCACCAGCCGCCCATGAAGGTGTACGGCGGGCACGTGTTCGAGCCGCCGTTGATGGTGCAGCAGAACTCGGTCCAGCCGTCGCAGCAGAGCGCCCCGCCTCCACAGTCGCGGCAGGTGATGACCGCGAGCGCTGACTGCGGGCGAAGCAGGTACCGGATCGGCGCCACCGCCAGCGCGGATCCGCCGATCGCAACGCGGATCAGGACTCCCCGGCGCGACGTCCGCCGCTCGAGCAGCCGTGAGGCGACCGACACCAGCCGGTCGGTCACGCCGGCCTCCGGCCGGGGCTGTAGGCCGCAGCTGTGTGGGGCAGATAGCGCAGCCCCAGCGACACCGCGTACGCGCAGGCGCAGCACCCCGCCACCAGCCCGGCGCCCGCGAACGGCGCGCGTGCCGCCAGCTCGGGCAGCCCCGCCGGGGGGTGCACCGCGAACAGCGCGGCGGCGGCGGCCGCCGTCACGTCGAAGCCGGCGTGCAGCCGCGACGGGGGCGCGTCGGCGCCAAAGCACCCGCACGAGGCGACCGGCTCGGGCCGGCGCAGGAGCCGCACGGCAAACCACGCCAGCAGCGCGTAGACAGCCGCCAGCGCCCCCAGCGA
>DATCPV010000168.1:0-2909 GCA_036569885.1 Gaiellales bacterium
ACGCCTGCGATGCGTGCCATCAGCCCTGCCGCTGCTTGTGCCGGGGGTTGGTGCAGATCACGAGCACGTTGCCGTGGCGCCGGATCACACGGCACTTTTCGCACATCGGTCTGACGCTTGGGCGCACCTTCAACGGAGTACCTCCACGGGGACAAAACACGGCTCGACAGGCAGCGCAAAACGCGCTGCCCGAGCGGCGTAGAAATATATCACTCCGGAGCGGGCTCCTGCCGCGGTCTTCGGCGTGTCAGCACCCGCGGCCCGTTGTCGGTGACGGCGACGGTGTGCTCGCAGTGCGCCGCCAGGCTGCCGTCGCGGGTGTAGACGGCCCAGCCGTCGTCGCCGCTCTCGACGTCGTAGGAGCCGGCGGTGATCATCGGCTCGATCGCGAACACCATCCCCGGCGCCAGCCTGGGGCCGCGGCCGGGCGGCCCGTAGTTGGGGATCTGCGGGTCTTCGTGCATGTTGCGGCCGACGCCATGGCCGACCAGGCTGCGGACGACGCCGTAGCCGTGCGCCTCAACGGCCACCTGTACGGCATGGGAAACGTCGCCGAGGCGGTTGCCCGACCGGCACTGGTCGATCGCTGCCTCGAGGCCCTCGTAACAGGCGTCGATCAGGCCCTGGGCCTGATCGGACGGGCTGCCGATCGTGAAGGTGATGGCCGAGTCGGCCACGTAGCCGTCCAGGGTCACGCCAACGTCCACCGAGAGCAGGTCGCCCTCGACCAGCTCGTACGGGCCGGGGATGCCGTGCACCACCATCGCGTTCGGCGACGCGCAGATCGAGCCGGGATAGCCGCGGTAGCCCTTGAACGTCGGGCTGCCGCCGCGGGAGGTGATGAACCGCTCCGCCAGCCGGTCGAGCTCGGCGAGCGTGACACCGGGCGTCGCGCTGGCCTCGACCAGGTCGAGAGTCTCGGCGACGACGCTCCCGGCGCGGGCCATCGTCTCGACCTCGGCGTCGGTCTTGCGAACGATCACGACGGGCCCGCCAGGCTGTCGAGAAGTGCGTCGAGCGACGCCGCCACCTGATCCTGCCGCCGGGCCGCGTCGAGGTTGCTGACCAGCCCCCGGCCGCGGTAGTACTCGATCACCGGCGCCGCCGCCTCGACCCACTGCGTCTGGAACCGGGTGCGCACCACCTCGGGCCGGTCGTCGTCGCGCTGGTAGAGCTCCGATCCGTCGATGTCGCACAGCCCCTCGATGGCGGGCGGATTGAACTCGACGTGGTAGACGTGGTCGTTCGCCCGGCACATCCGCCGCCCGGACAGGCGCCGGACGACGGTGTCGACGTCGATGTCGAACACGATCACGGCGGCGATGGCGCGGCCCAGGCCCGTGAGCATCTCGTCGAGCGCCGCGGCCTGGGCGTCGGTGCGCGGGAAGCCGTCGAGGAGCACTCCGGCGGCGGTGTCGCCGGCGGACAGGCGCTCGCGGAACATCGCGATGACGAGGTCGTCCGAGACCAGGTCTCCCCGGGCCATGACGGCCTTGGCCTCGAGCCCGAGCGGCGTCCCGTCGCGGACAGCGGCCCGCAGCATGTCGCCGGTGGCGATGTGGGCCAGGCCGCGGGCCGCGGTCACGCGCGCAGCCTGGGTGCCCTTACCGGCGCCCGGGGGGCCCATCAGGATCAGGTCGAGTGCCATCGGACTACTTGAGGAAGCCCTTGTAGGCGCGCATCGACAGCTGCGACTCGATCTGCCGCATCGTGTCGATGGCCACGCCCACGACGATCAGCACCGACGTGCCGCCGAGCGCACGGCCTGTCGCCTGGGAGAACCCGCCGTACTTGATGAAGAGCGACGGCAGGACGGCGACGGTTGCCAGGAACAGACCACCGGCGATCGTCAGCCGCACGAGCACACGCTCGAGGTACTGCGCAGTGGGCCGGCCCGGACGCACGCCCGGCACGAAGCCGCCGTACTTCTTCAGGTTGTCGGCCTGCTCGATCGAGTTGAAGATCACGGCGACGTAGAAGAACGTGAACCCGAAGATCAGCGTCGCCTCCCCGATCAGGAACGGCCACCCGCCCGGTTGCAGGAACCTGGCCATGTCGTGGGCGATCGTCCACGGCACGATCTGGCCGACGGTGGGCGGGAACGCCATGATCGCCGCGGCGAAGATGACCGGGATCACGCCGGCCATGTTTACCCGCAGCGGCAGGTAGGTCGAGCCGCCGCTGGTCATGCGCCGGCCCACCATGCGCTTGGCGTACTGGATCGGGATCTTGCGGATCCCCTCCTGCACGAATACGACGGCCACGATGACGCCGAAGACGACGATCGGCAGGGAGAGTTTCTCGAACGTCGAGCCGTTCCACCACGCCGAGATGCCCGCCGGGGCTGAGGTCAGGATCGACGCGAAGATCAGAAGCGACATGCCGTTGCCGACGCCGCGCTGGGTGATCAGCTCGCCGATCCACATGAGGAGCGCCGCACCGGCGGTGAGGGTGATCACGATCAGGATCACGTTGCCGAGCGTGAAGTTGATCAGGCTGCCCGAGGTGGTGACGCCGAGGGCGTTCTCGTGGAACGCGTAGGTGTAGCCAAGCGCCTGCAGCGCCGCGAGTGCGACCGTCAGGTAGCGCGTGTACTGGGTGATGCGCCGCTGCCCCAGCTCGCCCTCCTTCTGCAATGCCTGCAGGCTCGGGAAGACCGGCGTCATCACCTGCAGGATGATCGAGGCGGTGATGTACGGCATGATCCCGAGCGCGAACACACCCAGGCGCGACAGGCCGCCACCCGAGAACACCGAGAGCAGGCCGAAGATCCCGCCCTGGTTCTGGAGCTCGTTTGCAAGCGCGGTGGAGTCGACGCCCGGCGCCGGCACGAAGGAGCCCAGCCGGTAGAGCGCGAGCATCGCGGCCGTGAACAGCAGCTTGCGGCGCAGACCGGGCGACTTCCAGGC
>DATCPV010000169.1:0-3010 GCA_036569885.1 Gaiellales bacterium
GGGTTGACCAGGGCCACCTTGTGGCGCTCGTAGGCTCCGACCCTCGTGAAGTGCCCGCCGATGACCACCCGCTGGGCTGAGCCCCGTCCGATCAGCGCGACGGCGTTCACATTGCCGTTGGTGGTCGATGTCCAGCGCATCCTGCCCGTGTTCAGCATGAACGACCGCAGGTGGCCGCCGCCGCCCTTGTCGCCGGCATAGAGATACGAGCTGTTCTCGGCCAGCGAGAGCACCGAGTCTCCAGGGTGTGACTTCCAGGGGTGGAGGGCGCCACTGGCCGGATCGATCGCGACAAGGTGCTGGGCGTTGGCGCCGTTCACGTGGTGGAAGAGCCCGCCGGCGAAGATGACCGAGCCGGTCGGCGAGGGCAGCAGTGTCCGCACCGCGCCATCGGCCTTGGGATGCCATCCGGTGAGCGCGCCGCTCGAGGCGGCGACCGACGCAAGGCGTGGCCGGCCGCGACCGCTGATATGCAAGAAGTTGCCGCCCAGGTAGACGCGCCCGCCAAGCTGCGTGATCCCGTACACCGCTTCGTCGGCGGCCGGCCTCCACGCACGCAGCGTGCCGGCGGTGGTCGTGCTCGTCGGCGCGATGGTCGCCTCAGCGGCCAGCCGCGAGCGCGCTGCCCCGCCCAGCGTCGTGAAGTCGCCGCCGATGTAGAGCGTCTTGCCGTCGATCGAGACGGTCAGCGCGCGGACGAAGTCGTTCGCTCCCGGATTCCACGGCAGCACGTGCCCGTCGTCGGCCGAGATCGCCGCCAGGTGGTTGCGTGCAAGGACGGTCCCGTTGGTGTCGGTCACCTGGGTGAACTTGCCGCCCACATAGACGACCCCGTTCACCCGCGCGATGGTGAGCACTCGGGCGTTCGTCGTCGCCCACGGCGCGGCCGGCGCAGGGGCCAGCATCGCGAGGGCCGCCGAGGCGTGCAGCAGCACGCCTGCAAATGCGGCCAAGGAGACGAGAGCCCGGCGGGCATGGGTCATAGCGATCGTGAAACCTTCCGTAGTGCGTCCGGTGCACGTTGGGAGCCGTGCCAATCCCAGCATGGAAGCAATTAGGGGGCCGGTCAACCTCCCCGGACGGGGGACTTGGGCGTCCCCGCGGATCCAGAGCGTCAGGCTTTGGCGATGGTGAGCTCGTCGCCGGGCTCGACCGACACCGCCAGCGTCTCTGCCGCGATCCAGTCGCCATGCTGCTCGAATGCCCGGGTGACCTCGCCGTCGGCGCGCGGATAGGTCAGCTTGATGCGGTCGGTGACCTCGAAGCCCGCGTCCTGGCGCATCACCTGGATCCGCCGGATCAGGTCGCGAACCGCGCCCTCGAGCCGGAGCTCGGGGGTGATGTCGGTGTCGAGCGCCACCGCGAAGCCCTCGCCGTCGGCAACCGCGAACCCCTCGCGCGCCCGCGCGCGGAGCTCGAACTCGCCCGGCTCGAGGGTCCAGTCGCCGACGTGGACGCGGCCGTCGCGGAGCTCGAACTCGCTCTCGCGCAGGAGCCCGCGGATCACGGCGAGCTCACGCCCGTACTTCGGGCCAAGCAGCTTCAGCAGAGGCATCACCTCGACCTGGGCGAACTCCTCGGCCGACGTCGTCAGGCGCACCTGCTTGACCCCCAGTTCCGCGGCGATCAGCTCGACGTGCTGGGCGACATGGTCGCGGCGGACGGGGTCGTCGGTCGCCACGATCACCTCGCGCAGCGGCTGGCGCGCCCGGATGCGTGCCTCGTCGCGACCGCGGCGGCCGAGCTCGACGACAACCCGTGCACTCTGCATCGACTCCACCAGCGCGGCGTCGGCGAGCTCGGTGCGCACCTCGGGGTAGCCGGCCAGATGGATGCCCGCCGGTGCCTCCTCGCAGACGCCCCTGACCAGGTTCTGCCACATCTCGTCGGCCAGGAACGGCATCACCGGCGAGACGCACCGCAGCGCCTGCACGAGCGCGTACCACAGGGCCTCGAACGCCGCGCGGGCGTCCTTCGGATCGTCCGACCGCCAAAACCGCGACCGCGACAGGCGCACGTACCAGTTGGAGAGGTCGTCCAGGAACGTCTCGAAGGCGCGCACGAGCCGCGGCGAGTCCCACGAGTCGAGGGCGGCCCGGCACTCTCCCACCAGCCACTGGGTGCGGGCGATGAGCCAGCGGTCGAGCGGCCTCGCGGCCGCCGGGTCGGGGCCGTCGGCGAGCAGCTCATAGGCCGGGCGGAAGTCCTCGATATTCGCGTAGAGGACGAAGAACGAGTACGTGTTCCAGAGCCGCAGCAGGCGGCTCTTGACCTCCCCGGCCGGCCCGTAGCCGAAGTTCAGGTTCTGGGCCGGCGGCTGGCCGGCGTACATCCACCGCATCACGTCGGCGCCCATGTCCTCGATCGCGTCGCCAAACCAGATCGCGTTGCCCCACGACTTGTGCATCGGGTGCCCGGTCTGGTCGTTCACCTTCTCGTAGGTGAGCACCCGCCGGTAGGGCGCACGCCCGTCGAGGACGACGCCCATGAACAGCATCGAGTAGAACCAGAGCCGGATCTGCTCACGCATCTCCGACACCCAGTCGGCCGGGTACCACTGCTCCCAGAAGGTGTGATCGGGCAGGTCGGCGATGGTCACCCCGACGCCCGCGCCGGCGGCGTAGCCCGCCTCGGTGAAGGTGTCGTTCTGCCAGCCGGTCGTCGAGAACGGGACGATGCCGGCGTCGAGCCAGCAGTCGCCGACCTCGGGCAGGCGGTGGGCGTCGTGACCGCACTCGCCGCAGGCGATGACGACGTCGTCGATCCACGGGCGATGCAGCTCCTCGAGGCTCTCGACGCCGCGCAGGGCCCGCTCGAGCAGGTCATCCTTCGACTCGATCACCGTCATGTGCCCGTCGTCGCAGAAGTAGAACGGCAGCGGCAGACCCCAGTAGCGCTTGCGGCTGATGCACCAGTCCCCCATGCGCTTGCCGTACTGGCGCGGCGTCCACTCCACGCCCCGCGCGGCCTCGATCATGGGCTGGCGGATCTCTTCGCAGCGGATGAACCA
>DATCPV010000170.1:0-7492 GCA_036569885.1 Gaiellales bacterium
GTCTGCCTCCGGCCCACCCCCTCGTCGACCGGGCTCGACTCTAGCCGACCAGGCCGACAAGTTCCAGTGCTCCGGGCAACCCGCGTAACGGCGTGGGGGCTCGGAGGACGGTAGGGTCAACGTGCTCCTGCTCGTGTCCACGGCCGATACCAACCCCAATGCCCCGGACGTCGTCGCCACACCCGACGACCGCCGCATCGTCGCCGCGCTCCTCGCCGGCGACGAGCGGACGTTCGCCGAGCTGGTCGACCGGTACAACGCGCCGATGCTGCGCCTGGCGATGGCGTACGTCCGCACGCCCAGTGCCGCTGAGGAGGTCGTCGGCGACACGTGGGTCGGCGTGCTGCGCGGGCTGCCGTCGTTCGAGGGCCGCTCGTCGCTCAAGACCTGGATCTTCCGGATCCTCGTGAATCAGGCAAAGACCCGCGGAGTGCGCGAGAGCCGCTCCGTGCCGTTCTCGTCGCTCGGAGGCGCCGCCGAGCCGGCCGTCGGCGCTGACCGCTTCCTGCCCGAGGACGACCCCGCCTACGCGGGACACTGGGCCGTGCCCCCACGGCGCTGGGATGACCTGCCCGAGGCGCGCCTGCTGTCGGCCGAGACGCGGGAGCAGGTGCTCGCCGCGATTGCCGAGCTGCCACCGGGGCAGCGTGACGTCATCACCCTGCGCGACGTCGAGGGCTGGTCGTCGGCCGAGGTGCGCGCCGCGCTCGACCTGAGCGAGGCCAACCAGCGTGTGCTCCTGCACCGGGCGCGGTCGAAGGTGCGCGGCCGGCTCGAGCGCTACCTCGACGAGGCGGCCGCGTGAACGACCTGCCCATCACGGAGCTGACCTGTCGCGAGATGGTCGAGCTCGTCTCCGACTACCTCGAGGGGGCGCTCGCCGACCACGACCGCGCGCGCTTTGAGCAGCACCTCGTGCTCTGCGAGGGGTGCACGGCCTACCTCGACCAGATGCGGCGCACCGTTGCGCTGGTCGGGAGGCTGCGCGACCACGTGCTCGATCCGCCAAGCCGCGACCGGTTGCTCGAGACCTTCCGCACCTGGGCCGGCGGATGATCGCGCACACCTTCACACGGCCGGGCGCCCTGTGCCCGTTCACCGCTCGGACATGGCCGGAGAACGGCGACTGGCTGGACGCTGCCCGCGCAACGAGTCTCGAGCACCTCCCGGTCTGGATCGCGCCTGAGCTCTGGAGGGTCGAGCTCGAGGGCCATGTCGCGACGCCGGCGGCCCAACTCCTGGCCGAGCGCGGCCGGCTGGTCGAGCAGGTCGATGCGTGGGACCGGCGCACCGCCGAGGCGTTCGTCGCGGGGTGCATCGGGCGGACGATCGAGCGCCTCGAGCTGCGGCCCGACGACACGACGCTCGCGCTCCTGGCCGCCGACGCCCGCAGCTGCGGCGCGCCCGACGCCAATGTCTGCGGCTGGCTGGCGGCCCGGGCGGCCTTCGTGTCGAGCGGCGCGGACGGCCACCGGCGCGAGCGCGAGCACCAGGCTCGCTGGCTCGTCGAGCGGCTCCAGCTCCGGAGGCGATCCGACATCGGGGAGGTGGTGTGAGCGCGGTGAGCCTCCCCCCGCTGCCGGCGGAGTTCGCCGAGACCCGCGACGCGCTGCACCGCCTGGCCGTGTACGTCATCTCGCCCGCGCAGCGGCTGCAGAACGGCGAGATCATCCTCCGCGCCACCGCCGGCGGGTTCTCGACGTTCGAGTTCGGCGGCCGGGTGATCGGCGTCGACGGCGCCGATCTGGTGGTGGACGGCGCCCGGCATCCGATCGGCTCGCTGAACGACGCCGCCCGGCTGGCGGGCATCGCGCCCGACATCGCCCAGCAGGAGGAGTTCGACGTGCCGCCGTACGGTGACCTCGACGAGCCGCTCGCAGTCGATGCCGCCGCGGCTCGGGCCCTGGGGGCGTGGTACGCCTTTGCGACCGACGTGCTGGAGGATCTGCGTGCCGATGCCGGTCCGGCCGACGACGCCTCGATCGTCCGCATCTGGCCCGAGCACTTCGACGCCGCGATCGACCTCGGCGACGCCGGCGCGAACCGGCGCGCGACCTACGGAGCCTCGCCGGGCGACCGCAACCACGCCGAGCCGTACCTGTACGCCTCGCCGTGGGCCGGCCGGGTCGATGCCTTCTTCGACGACCCGGGCTTCGAGGGGGCGGTGCGCACCCGCCGGCAGTTGGCGGCCCGTGGGGCGGCGATCGCCTTCCTGCGCGCGGCACGGGAGCGGATGTGATGCATGCCGAGTTTGGATCCAAGCGGTACGATGTGGACCCGCCACAGGCGCACTGCACGAAACGACCCAGGGAGGGTTAACAATGGCTCTACAGCTTGGTGACACGGCCCCGGATTTCACCGCGGAGACCACGGAGGGGACAATCCACTTTTACGACTGGATCGGTGACTCGTGGGCCGTGCTCTTCTCGCACCCACGCGATTTCACGCCCATCTGCACGACCGAGCTCGGCTACATGGCGAAGATCAAGCCCGAGTTCGACCGCAGGAACGTGAAGATCATCGCCCTCTCGGTCGACCCGATGGAAAACCACGCCAAGTGGGCCGACGACATCGCCGAGACGCAGGGCACCGCTCCGAACTACCCGATCATCGGCGACTCCGACTTCAACGTCTCGAAGCTCTACGGCATGCTGCCCGGGAGCACGTCGGGAGACCCGACAACGCGCACGCCGGCCGACAACCAGACGGTGCGAAACGTGTTCGTGATCGGGCCTGACAAGAAGGTCAAGCTGATCCTCGTCTACCCGATGACAACCGGGCGGAACTTCGACGAGGTGCTGCGAGTGATCGACTCGCTGCAGCTGACCGCGAAGCACAAGGTCGCGACCCCGGTGAACTGGAAGGCCGGCGAGGACGTCGTCATCGCCGGTTCGGTGTCCGACGAGGACGCCAAGAAGACGTATCCGGACGGCTGGAAGGCGCCGAAGCCGTACATCCGGATCGTTCCCGCGCCGCGCTGAGCATCGCGGCGGCAGGCCTCCCGCCGTGGGGCGCGTCGTGCAACGCGCCCCACGGTGGAGCTTGACAGTAGAAGTATGCGCGCATATAATATTCGCACATACGAAAGGAGCCATCCGATGTGGCAGACCGAGTACACGCACGAAACGCCCGCCGCTCCCGGCGACGTCTTCGCCCTCTGGGCGGATGTCGAGAGCTGGCCGACATGGGACGCGAGCCTCGTCGCGACGACCCTCGACGGGCCGTTTGCCGCCGGCAGCGCCGGGACGCTGCACCCGCAGGGCATGCCCGAGCCGATCGCATTTCTGATCACCGCCGTCGAGGAGGGTGCCGGATTCGCCGACGAGACTCGGCTCGGCCCGCTCGCCCTGCGCTTCCGCCATCGAGTCGAGCGGCGCGGCGGCGGCTCGCGGATCGTCGTCGCGGTCGAGGCCGAGGGGCCGGACGCCGACCGGATCGGCCCCGCGGTGGCGGCCGACCTGCCCGAGAGCGTGGCGGCCCTGGCCGCCGCCGCCGAGGCGCGGACGCTCCCCGCGTGAAGTCGCAGTACGCGTCCGCGTGGGAGAGCCCCGGGTTCCTGCTCTGGCACGCGACCATGCGCTGGCAGCGCGCGATGCGGGCGGCCCTGGCGCCCCACGACCTGACCCACGTGCAGTTCGTCCTGCTCGCCTCGGCCTGGTGGCTCGGCGAGCAGGGCGAGCAGCCCTCCCAGCGGCGGCTCGCAGAGCAGGCCGGCACCGACGCCATGATGACGAGCCAGGTTGCGCGCGCACTCGAGCGCGCCGGTCTGGTCGAGCGGCTGCGCGACCCGGCCGACTCCCGCAGCGTGCGGGTGACCGTCACGCTCGCAGGACGCGAGCGGCTGAAGGGCGCCCTGCGCGACGTCGAGGCCGCCGATGCCGCCTTCTTCGCCGCGGTCGTCGACCCCGCGCTCGTGCCGCGTCTGCGCGCCCTTGCCGGGCGGGGTTAGGGGCCCGTCGCCGCGCCGCCGTCGGCGCGGGGGTCGGACGCCGCGTCGAAGCTGCCGTCCGGCCGCACGGCGATCGCGTGGGCGTGGCCGGCGGAGTCGTTCCACGCGGGCATCAGCGCGGGTGCCCGGCCACCCTTCTCGAATGCCGCGCGGGCGGCGGCGAAGTCCTCCTCGATGCAGACCTCTCCGGCATCGATCCCGAGTTCGCCGACGACGAAGCGCGGCGAGGAGACCGCCGTCTCCGGGTCGCCGCCGGCGCGGCGCCGCAGCAGCATCTGGGCGTGGATCTGGGCCTGGGCGTGACCGCCCATCGTGCCGGCGACCCACCGCACGCGCTCGCCGCGCGTCAGCATGACCGGCATCAGCGTGTGCAGCGGCCGCTTGCCCGGGCCGAGCGCGTTCGGGCTGTCGGGATCGGCCGAGAAGCAGGCGCCGCGGTTGTGCAGGAGGACGCCCGTGTCCGGCTCGAGCATGCCCGACCCGAACCCGAAGTAGATGCTCTGGATGAGCGAGACGGCCAGCCCGGAGCCGTCCGCAGCGACCAGCGCGATGGTGTCGCCGTCGGCGTGCGGCCGCGCGACCGGGTCCGCGCTGGCAGCGGCCGCCCGTGCGGCCAGCTCTGCGATGTGCGACTGCGACAGCAGTTCCTCGACCGGGCGCTCCATGGCGGCTGCATCGGCCAGGTGGCGGTCGCGGTCGCGGGCCGATTCCCGGAAGATCGCCGCCAGCATCGGCGCCTCGGTCGCGAACGGGTCGGTCAGCTCCATGTGGTCGACCGCGGCCATGATCTGGATCAGCGAGAAGCCCTGGGAGTTGGGCCCCATCGTGAGGACGTCCTCGTCGCCGATCGCTCGCCGGAGCGCGGGCTCGACGTCGGCGTGATGGGCGTCCAGGTCGGCGAGCGACAGTTGCGAGCCGCGTTCCCGCAGGCCCGCGATCAGCCGGGCGGCCGTCTCGCCCCGGTAGAAATCGTCGGCGCCGTGCGCGGCCAGGCGCTGGAGTGTCCGTCCCAGCCGCTCCTGCACGAGCAGGTCGCCCTCGCCGAGCACTCTGCCGCCGGGCGCGAACACCCCCTGGAGGCCACTGTCGGCCATGACCAGGCCGGGATCGGCGTCGAGCTTGCGCGCCAGCGCCGGCGCGACGGGGACACCGTCCAGCGCCAGGGCGGCGGCGCCCTCGAGCGCCCGTGCCAGCGGCAGCGTCCCCCAGCGCTCGGCCAGCGTCCGCCACGCAGAGACGGCGCCCGGCACGGTGATCGAGCCCACACCGCGGATCGCGACGCCGCCGCGCACGGCATCCGGCGGAAGCGACCCGGCGGCGCGGCCGCTGCCGTTCACGGCGTTTGGCCGCCCGTCGTGGACGAGCGCCATCACGTCTCCGCCCACGGCGCACATGTGCGGGTACACCACGGTGAGCGCGCACGCGGCGGCCAGCGCCGCGTCGACCGCGTTGCCCCCGGCCTCGAACGCCACGCGCCCGGCCGCGGTGGCGGCCAGGTGGGGCGTGGCGATTGCGAACGGCCTGGCCGGCTCAGCCATCGCGCAGCTCCTCGACCGCCTTGGTGAGCGAGTGCAGCACGCGCGTGCTCGGCGCCGGGACGCCGACCAGCTCGGCGATTTCGACGACCGCGCCGGTCATGCAGTCGCACTCGAGCGGTTTGCCGGTCTCCCAGTCCTGCAGCATCGAGGTCTTGTGGTCGCCGACGGCGAGGGCGGCCTCGAGCCGGCGGTCGATCGAGACGGGCAGCTCGACCCCCAGGGCGGCCGCGACCGCCGCACACTCGACCATCACCTCGCGCGCGAACGCCACGGCGTGCGGCGACGCCGCGAGCTCGCCCATGGTCGAGCGGGCGACCGTCGTCAGCGGGTTGAATGCCGCATTCCCGATCAGCTTGAGCCAGATCTGCGCCCGCAGGTAGGGATCGACCGGCGCCTTGAGCCCCCCGGCGCGGAGCGCCTCGGAGATCTCCGTGCAGCGATCGCTCGGCTCGCCGCCCGGTGTTCCGAGCGTGAACCGCGTGCCCTCGATATGGCGGATCACTCCCGGCGCCTCGATCTCGGTCGAGGCGTAGACGACGCAGCCGATCACGCGCTCGGGCGGGAAGGCCCGGGTGACCGCGCCGCCGGGATCGACGCTCTCGAGCGTGTGCCCGTCGAGCGCGCCCCCGACCCGCTGGAAGTACCACCACGGGACGCCGTTCTGGGCGCCGACGACGACGGCCCCCGGCCGCAGCAGTGGCCCGATCGTGGGCGCGATCGCGGGCAGGCTGTAGGCCTTCAGGCCGACGAAGACGACGTCGGCTTCCGCGATCGCGGCCACGTCCGAGGTGGTGGCCGGGCGGCTCTCGAAGTCGCCGCGCGGGCTGTGCACGCGGACACCGTGCTCGGCCATCGCCCGCAGGTGCTCGCCGCGGGCGATCAGGGTCACGTCGCTTCCGCCGCGTTGCAGCGCGGCGCCCACATAGGCGCCAATCGCGCCGGCGCCGAGCACCGCGAACCTCATCGCGCCGCCTCCTCGAGGTGGGTCGCCATCCGCGAGCGCTGCACCTTCCCGGTGGGCGTCTTGGGGATCTCCGCGACGATGTGGATCGTGTCGGGCACCTTGAACGCGGCCAGCGAGCGGCGGGCCTCGCTGCGCAGCTCCTCGGCGGTCGCCTCGCCGCGCAAGACGACCGCGGCGGCGACCGTCTGGCCGTACTTGGAGTCCGCCACCCCGAAGGCGACCGCCTCGGCGACCTGCGGGTGGGTGAGCAGCACCGCTTCGACCTCGAGCGGCGAGATGTTCTCGCCGCCGCGGATGATCAGCTCCTTGAGCCGCCCGCGCAGGTGCAGGTAGCCGTCTTCGATCGCGCCCTCGTCGCCCGTGCGAAACCAGCCGTCGAAGAACGCCTCCGAGTTCGCCCGCTCGTTGTTGAGGTATCCGGGTGTCAGACCCGGTCCCCGGATCGCCACCTCGCCCGCCGCCCCCGGAGCGACATCCACGCCGGCCGCATCGACGATGCGGATGTCGGCGCCCGTGGGGACGCCCACGGAGCCCTCGATGCGAGCGGCGGGTGGGAGCGGGTTGGACGTCATCTGGTGGCCGGCCTCGGTCATGCCGTAGGCCTCGACCATCGGCACCCCGAGGCGCGCCTCGGCTGCCCGCAGCAGCTGCGGCGAGAGCGCCGAGCTGCACGACCGGGCGAACCGCAGCGTCGCGATCGGGCCGCCCGGCTGGTCGAGGATCATCCGGTGCATCGTCGGCCCGGCCGAGAACCACGTGACGCCGTGATCGGCGGCCTGGGCCCAGAACCGGCGCGGGCTGAAGCGCCGCGGGACGACCACCGTGCCGCCGGCGGCGACCTGCGCGAGCGTCGACGCGATCAGTCCGTGCACGTGGAAGAGGGGCATCGGGCAGTAGGACACGTCGTCCGGCCCCAGCCGGTAGTGGCCCGCGATCGAGTGCGCCTGAGCGGTCAGGTTGCGCTGCAAGAGCGGCACCTGCTTGGGCCGCGACGTCGTGCCGCTCGTGTGCAGGAGCAGCGCCACATCTTCGGGACCACCC
>DATCPV010000171.1:0-3088 GCA_036569885.1 Gaiellales bacterium
GGATCCCGACGCTCGACGGCCTGGGGCCGATCGGAGAGGACGACCACAGCCCCGCCGAACGGATCGTCGTCTCGTCGATCGCAGACCGCGTCGCGCTGGTCGCGGGCGTGATCGCAACGGTCGAGGCCGCCAGGGGAGAGCCGGCATGACGGAATCGGCCGCGCGTCGGATCGCCGAGCTCGAGGAGCAGGGCGTGCGCTTCGTCCACATCACCATGGTCGACAACGCCGGGATCACGCGACTCAAGATGATCCCGATCCGTCGGCTCGCCGCGGTGGCCGAGTTCGGCGTCGGGATGTCGACCCTGATCGGGATCTTCACGATCGACGATCACGCCACCTACCTGCCGGGACTGCACGGGCTCGAGGGGCCGGCGGGCGACTTCCGGATGGTGCCGGACATCGACGCCGCCGTGAGGCTGAGCGGGCCGGCGGGGCTGGCATGGGCGCCCGTGGATCAGATCCACCAGGATGGGCGGCCGACATCGACCTGCCAGCGGACGTTCCTGCGCAGCATGGAGCGCGCGGCGGCCGCCCGCGGTCTCGCGTTCAAGATCGCGTTCGAGGTCGAGTTCACCCTGCTCCCGCTCGCGCGGCCCCTGCGCGGGTGGCCGGCCTTCAGCGCCGCCGGCCTGCTCGAGGTCGAGGAGTTCGCGACCGACCTCGTGACGGCTCTGGAGGAGCAGGGTCTCCACGTCGACCAGATCCAGGCCGAGGCCGGTCCTGGACAGTTCGAGGTCGCCGTCGCGGCGGCCGGGCCGGTGAGCGCCGCCGACCGCCACGTCCTGCTGCGCCTGACCATCCGCCGGATCGCCGCCGCCCACGGGCACGAGGTCTCGTTCGCCCCGGCGATGGCCGCATCGGAGGCGCTCGGGAACGGCTGCCACATCCACTACAGCGTGTGGAGGGGCGAGCAGAACCTGTTCGCCGGCGGCGACGAGCCGTGGGGCGTCACGCCCGAGGGCGAGGCCGCCGTCGCCGGCCTGCTCCACCGGCTGCACGAGTGCTGCGCCATCTTCGCCCCGAGCGTTTCGAGCTATCTGCGGCTCCAGCCCGGGCACTGGTGCGGGGCGTACACGACGTGGGGCGTCGACAACCGCGAGGCGGCCCTGCGCCTCTCGCGCGGGATGCACACCCGCCGCGCGGCGGGGGCGAATTTCGAGGTGAAGCCGGCCGGCGGCGCCGCGAACCCGTATCTCGCAGCCGGCATCATCGTCGCGGCCGCACTCGCCGGAATCGACGCGGACGAGCGGCTGCCGCCGGTGATCCAGGCCGATCCGGCGACGCTCCCGCCCGAGGCGCTGGCCGCGGCCGGCGCCCGGCGCCTGCCCGCCGACCTCGGCGAGGCCGCCGACGCGCTGGCGGGCTCGCAGTTCGCGAAGGACACGCTCGGCGCCGAGGAGCACGCGGCGTTCGTGGCCACACGGCGGGACGAGTGGGCGACGTTCCGCGAGCAGGACCGCGCCGAGATCGTCGCATTCCACGAGCTGCGGTACGGCTAGATGGTTGATCGATGTCTCCGTGGCGTCCAGGGCGACGGTTCGCAGCCGCAGCCCCGCAGCCTCCCGCACGACTGCAAGCCGTCGTGCGATCTGGCCCGCGGGAGATATCGATCACCCATCTGTAGGCACGAAATCCAGTCAGTTCCATTCGACGGAGGAGGGGACTCATGAGCACAGCGGAAAACTCGACAACGACCATCACCAGGCCGCCGCGCGGCAAGCTCCGGCGGAACCTGAGCATCTGGGGGGCCGTCGGTGTGGCGCTCGGGCTGATGGCGCCGAGCCTTGCGATCAACCTGAACCCGCAGGCGCCGGCGCTGCACGTCGGCCGGGCCGTCCCTCTCGTGTTCCTGCTCTCGCTGATCGGCGTCATGCTGGTCGCCTACGGGTTCATCCGGCTCTGTCAGAGCTTCCACCACGCCGGCTCCGTGTACGCATTCATCGGCGTCACGATCGGGCCGCGGGCCGGGTTCGTCGCCGGCTGGACCCTGTTTGGGACATACCTGGCCTACACGGCGACCTCGGTGGCCGCCTTCGGCCTCTTCATCCAGCAGTTCTGCATCGACACCGGCATCTGGAAGGGCGCGAGCTGGGTGCTCTTCTCGTTCGTCGCCTATGTGGTGATCTGGGTGCTCGCGGCCAACGAGGCCCGGTTCAGCACGCGCACCCTGGTCACGATCGAGTCGGTCACGGTGACGCTGATCCTGATCGTGACGATCACGATCTTCGCCAAGCTCATCGGCGGCTCGGCTCCCGACGGGCAGTCCTTCACCATGAGCGTCTTCACCCTGCCGCACGGCGTCGGCTACTCCGCTCTGTTCTTCTCGCTGACGTTCGGGTTCCTGTCGTTCGCGGGATTCGAGGGAGCGTCGACGATGGGCGAGGAGACGGCCAATCCGACGAAGGCGATTCCGCTTGCGATCTTCGGCTGCGTGGCGTTTGCCGGACTGTTCTACGTTCTCGTGAGCATGGCCGAGACAATGGGGTTCGGCACCAATGCCGCCGGCGTCACGGCGTTCACGTCGTCGGGGAACCTCGTCGGCGACCTGTCGCGGACATACCTGAACTCGACCATCGGCGATGCGATCACTCTGGGCGTCGCGTTCAGCGCCCTCAGCTCGTGCCTGGCCAGCGCCATCGGCGGCTCCCGGCTCCTGTTCGCCTTCGCGCGTGACGGGGCATTCCACTCCTCGCTCGGGCGCTCCTCCGAGCGCACCGGCGCACCGACCTCCGCGCTCGTGGCCCTGATGGCCGTCGTTGCGATCGAGGTGTTCGGCCTGCGGGCATTCGTGACCACGAGCGTCATCGACGTCTTCTTCTGGACCGCCACGATGGGCACCCTGGCCCTGCTCGTCTGCTACGTGCTCTCGACTCTGGGCGCGCTGCGCTACCTGTTCTTCGGCGCCGTGAGGCGGGTCGCGCAATGGGAGATCGTGATCCCGATCGCGGCCGTGCTGTTCCTGCTCTACACGCTCTACCACAACGTCTATCCGGTGCCCGCGTGGCCGTATAACCTCTTCCCCTACATCGTGGCGGCATGGATTGCCCTCAGTCTCATCGCCGTCCTGGCCATCCCGGGCTTTGCCC
>DATCPV010000172.1:0-13071 GCA_036569885.1 Gaiellales bacterium
GAGCCGCGCGAGGCGTGCAGCGTCCTGGCGGCGGCGGGCGGTCACGGGCACGCGCCGGTGCTGGCCCAGAACATGGACCTGCCGGAGGTGATGGACGGAGCCCAGGCGATCCTGCGCTGGGACGACGGCAGGGGCGGAGCCGGCGTCACGCTCACCGCCGCCGGCATGATCGGGCTGACCGGCGTGAACGCCGCCGGCCTCGGCGTGTGCGTGAACACGCTGGCGATGCTGAACCACTCGCCGGCCGGCCTGCCCGTCGCCTTCGTCATGCGCGGGGTGCTGGAGCGGACGACCGTAAACGCGGCGGCAGCCTTCCTCGAGGACGTTCCGCATGCGTCGGGGCAGCACTACGCCCTGGCCGACACCGGCACCGTCGCGGGCTACGAGTGCTCAGCGGCCGGTGCGGTGCGCTCCGACGACGGCTCGGGCAGCCTGCGCCACACCAACCATCCTCTCCGCAGCGGCGACCTCGATCCGGCCCGTGCGCCCGAGGGCGCGCCGGATTCGCACACCCGGCTTGCGGCGCTCGAAGCGGCCGCGCCGCAGGTGAGGACAGGAGCCGACTGCGAGCGCGTGCTGGCTGACCGCGACACCCCCCTCTGCGTCATCCCCGCACCGGGCCGGCCCTGGATCACGTTCGGGTCGATCTGGGCCGAGCTCGGCGCGCCCACACGGGTGCGGATCGCGCCGGGCCCGCCCGACCGCACCGCCTGGGTCGAAGCCACGCCGGCAGCCTAGGGTTCCGCTCCGTCGCCCCAGACACGCTCGAGCGCGCCCCGCAGGAGCCGCGAGACGTGCATCTGTGAGATCCCGAGCCGCTCGGCGATCTCGGCCTGCGACAGCTCGAGCCCAAACCGCAGGGCAACGACGACCTGGGAGCGGTGGTCGAGCGCGCGCAGCCGCAGGCCCAGGTCGAGCCGGCGCTCGACCTGCTCGATCGCGTCCTCGTAGCCGCCATGCGCCTCCAGCAGATCGCGGTCGCCGCCCGTTGGCGGCGCAAGTGCCCGGCGGGCACGCAGCCCGGTCACGACCTGCTCCTCGTCCAGATCGGCGCGCGCGGCGATCTCGGCCACGGTCGGGGCAACGCCGGTCTCGGCGGTCGCCTTCTCGGCGGCGGCCTCGACCGCACCCGCCAGATCGCGGCCGGTTCGCGACACGTGTACCGCTGCGGCCTGGCGGCCCAGGGCGAGCATCTCCCCGAGGACGTACCGCGTGGCGTACGGCTCGAAGGCGGTGCCGCGCGCAGGGTCGAACCCGTCGGCCGCGTCCAGGACGCCGATCATCCCCGCCTGCTCGAGATCCTCACGCGGCACCCGGCGGCTCGCCAGCCGCGTCGCCAGGCGGGCAACCAGCGGGGCCATGCATTCGACCAATTCCGCCTTGGCGGCCTCGTCGCCGGAGGCGGCGAGAACAGCCAACCGGCCGGCCCGGTCAGCCGGCACGCATCACGAGTCCCTCGCCGTCCACCTCCACGGCGCCCACCAGCTTTTGCACCAGCTCCTCGCATTCCCGCAGCCCGCCCGGCTCGAGCGGCCGCACGGCCACGGTGAGACGGCCTTCGTCGGGAGTCAGCTCGATCAGGAGCGGCCGGCCCGCGCGGCTGATGGCCAGTTCGAGCGCCATGGCCAGCTCATCGAGGCGACCGACATCGAGGCCGGCGCGAGCTCCGAGTGCGAGCAGCACCGGCTCGGCCACCGCTGTCGCCGGCGCCGAGCCCAGCACGCGCAGGCTGACTGTTCCCTCGATCGCCGCCACCACATCAGGTTACCTGCCCCGCCGGGACGCCGACGAAACGCGCATCCATCCTCCGGTTATTCACGGCCGTGCGCCAAAAGGGGTCTGACCCCGTTTGGCGCACCACTGCAGAGGGCCCAGAGACCGATTGACACCGATTGGCCGGTCGAACTACCCTGGCGTATGCCACCGGCCGGCAACGGGACATGACCGGCCCCGAGATCGCCCTCGCGGGGATCGCGGGCGCGGATCTGATCGACCAGGCGCCGGCGGCGATCGTGGTCACCGACCGCGATGGGGCGATCGTGTCCTGGAACCGCCAGGCCGAGCGGCTCTTCGGATACGCGGCCGGCGAGGTGATCGGGCGCACGGCCGAGGACCTGACCGCCGGCGCGGCCCTGCCGCCGGTCGTGATCGAGTTGCGAAGCCGCCTCCGGGCCGGCGGCGTCTGGCACGGCGAGGTGCCGGCGGTGCGCAAGGACGGGTCGCGCATCCGCATCCACGTGGTCGGCGCCCCGATCAGCGATGCCGACGGCCGCCGCACCGGGGCCGTCTCGATATCACTCCCGCACCCCGGCGACGACCACGCGCAGGCCGCCCAGATGCGGCTGGAGCTGCTGCTGCAGGCGAGCGAGATGCTGGCCCGGTCGCTCGACCCCGAAGCCGGGCTCCAGGGGGTGGCGCGGCTGGCCGCATCGTGGCTGGCCGAGGTGTGCGTGATCGACCTGCTCGACGAGGGGGACGGGATGCGCCGGGTCGCGGTGGCCGACGCCGACAGGTCGCGCGCGCCGGTGACCGAGCGGTTGCGCGCGTTCCCGCCCGACCCCGCCGGCATGCATATGTCGGTCGCGCTGCGCGAGGGCCGCACCGAGATCCTGACCGAGTTGAGCGACGAGATCCTGGGCGACCGCCTCCACGGCAGCGCGCACATCGAGGTCGTACGCGAGATCGACGCCCGGTCGGCGCTGATCCTGCCTCTCGCAGCCCGGGGCCGGACGCTTGGAGCCGTGCTGCTCCTCGCCTGTGGCGACCGGCCGCCGTTCAGCCCCGACGACGTCGCCGTCGCCGAGGAGCTCGCGCGGCGCACCGCCGTTGCGGTCGACAACAGCGTGCTCTTGCGCGAGGCGCGGGAGCGGGCGGATGCCGCCCAGCGGCTTCAGCGCCTGTCCGATGCCGCGCTCGCGCACGTCGATCTCGACGACCTGCTCGACGAGATCCTGGCGCTCCTCCGCCACGAGCTCGGATCCAACGCCGCCGCGGTTCTCCTGATGGAGCCGGACGGTCAGCGCCTGACCGTGCGCGCCACAAGCGGGCTCGAGGGTGGCACCGGCCGGGGGATGCGGATCCCCGCCGACGACCGCTCGGCCGCCGGGGCGGTGAGCGCCGGCGCGCCGGTGGTCATCCACGACCCCACCGACGAGGATGCCGGGCCGCTGCTCAGTGGCCGCGGCGTGCGCACGCTGATGGCGACACCGCTGCGAGTGGGTCCCCGCATCGTGGGCGTGCTCCAGACCGACTGGCTCGCACCGCGGCCGCTGGGGCAGGACGAGATCGACCTGGTCGGGCTGGCCGCCGGGCGGATCGCGCTGGCCGTCGACCGCGCCCGGGCCTACGAGGCCGAGCACGACGCCCGGCTGCGGCTGGAGCTGCTCGCGCGGACATCCGACGTCCTCGGCGAGTCGCTGGACTTTCGCTCGGCGCTGGGCGACCTCGCCCGCCTGATCGTGCCCCACCTCGCCGACTGGTGCGCGATCGACCTGGTGGAGGCGAACGGCTTCCACAAGATCTCGGTTGCCCACACCGACCCGGCCAAGGTGGAACTCGCGCGCGAGCTCGTCCGGCGCTATCCGCCCGACCCCGACGACGCGGCCGGCGCCGGCGCGGTCACCGTGCTGGCCGCCGGGGTTTCCGAGCTCGCTCCCGGCGCTCCAGCCGCATTCCTCGAGCGGACCGCCGACGACGACGAACACCGTGCGATCCTGCGCGGGCTCGGCATGCGGTCGGTGATCGTCGTGCCCCTCACGGCTCGTGGCCGCACGCACGGCACGCTGACGCTGGTCACGGCCGAGTCAGGGCGCATCTACGGCGACGACGACCTCGCGTTCGCCACCGAGCTCGCCCGGCGGGCCGCGACCGCCATCGACACGGCCCGGCTCTACCAGGACCGCGACCAGGTCGCCCGCACGCTCCAGCGCAGCCTCCTGCCGCCAGACCTCCCCGACGTCCCCGGGATCGAACTGGCCGCGGTGTACCACCCCGCCGGCGGCGGCGGCGATGTGGGCGGCGACTTCTACGATGCGTTCGAGACGGGCGAGAGCGGCCTCTACCTGGCCATCGGCGACGTGTGCGGCAAGGGCGCGCCGGCAGCCGCGCTGACGGGCATCGCCCGCCACACGGTTCGTGCCGCGGCCGTCCGCGAGCGCTCACCAAAGGCGATTCTGCGCACCCTGAACCAGGCGCTCCTGCGCCAGATGATCGAGCGCAGGTTCTGCACCGTCGCCGTCGGCCGGCTCGAGACGACCGCCGGCGGCGCGCGCCTGACCGTCTGCTGCGGCGGCCACCCGCCGCCGCTTTTGATCCGGCGCGACGGAACGGTCGAGGAGGCGGGGACTCCCGGCACGCTGCTCGGGATCTACGAGCACGTGCAGCTCTCCGATCACGCGGTCGAGCTGACCCCGGGTGACGCGGTGGCCTTCTACACCGACGGCGTCACCGAGGAACGGCGGCAGGGGCACATGTTCGGGGAGGAGCGGCTGGCCGGGCTGTTGCGCTCGTCGGCGGGCCTGAGCGCCGCGGGGATCGCCGACCGCATCGAGCGGGCCGTGCTCGAGTTCACGCCCGGCCCCCCGGCGGACGACGTTGCCGTGATTGTTTTGCGGCTGACGGGGAATGCATAGCGCAGCGATGCGACGGGTATCCTCAACCACAATGGCTCCGAACTCGCATGGGTTCGAGTTGGAGCTTGCCGCGGAGGCCGACAACGTCCCCTTGGTGAGGCACGCGCTGCGAGGACTTCTGGAGGCATCGGGCATCTCCGATGAACGTACGGCCGACATCGCGCTCGCGGTGACCGAGGCGTGCGCAAACGCTGTCCTGCACGCCTATCACGACGACACCGGGACGTTCGAGGTGGCGGCGGAGCTCGCCCCGGGCGGGCGGCTCTTCGTCATCGTCCGCGACTATGGCTCCGGGATGGCGCCGCGTGTGGACAGCCCCGGGCTCGGCGTCGGCCTGCCCGTGATCGCCGCGATCGCAGAGGCACTCGAAATTGATTCACCCGACGGCTCGGGCACACTTGTGAGGATGATCTTCGACCTGCGGGCAGATGCTTCGTAGGTGACCCCCGGGTCCACTATCCTCACGGGTGTGAACACGATCGTGGTCGAGCGGACGGAGCCCGGCGTCGAGGTTGTGGTCGTCACCGGTGAGCACGACCTGTCCACGGCCCCCGAGCTCGAGCGGCAGCTGAAGGGCGCCCTGGAGTCGGGCGCCGCGGTGTGTGTCGACCTCATGGAGACAACCTTCATCGATTCGAGCGTCCTGCGCGTGCTGATCAGCGCCCGGGAACAGGCGGACGAGCGCGGCATCGGCTTTCGGGTCGCGCTCGGCGACACCACCGGCCATGGGGTGCGCCGGCTGCTGGAGCTGACCGACACGGAGCGGCGCCTGGCGACCGCTCCCACCCGCGCGGCCGCGATCGCCGGCGCGACCAACGGCCCGCGCGGGTAGGCCGCGGCTAGGCGGCCGCCACGTCCATCTCGCGCTCGAGCGTGCGCAGCGACGCTCGCAGGAGCCGCGAGACGTGCATCTGGCTGATGCCGGTGCGCTCGGCGATCTCGGACTGGGTGAGGTCGTGATAGACGCGCAGCCCGACGATGCGCCGCTCGCGGGCGGGCAGGCTGTGGATGGCGCGCTCGAGCAGGTCACGATCCTCGACGCGCGCGAAACCCACCTCCTCGGAGATGAGCGGCCGCGCGGTGGGTCGTGAATCGGTTGCGCCCGACTCGGTCGCGCCGGCGTCCACGAGCGGCTCGGCCGTGTGGGCACGACCGGCAGCGACGGCCTCGGCGACGCGCTGCTCGGTTTCGCCGATCGCGTCGGCCAGCTCCTGCAGCGACGGCGAGCGGCCCAGCCGGTGGCTGAGGCGGTCGCGCATCGACGCCACCCGCCGGCTCAACTCCTGCAGTGAGCGGGGGACGCGCACCGCCCAGCCGCGATCGCGGAAGAGATGCATGATCTCGCCCTCGATCGTCCGCGCCGCAAACGCGCCCAGCGGCACACCGCGGCAGGGGTCGTACCGGTCGACCGCGTTGATCAACCCCACATATCCGGTCTGCTCGATGTCCTCATACGCCAGCCCGCGGCCGTTGTAGCGGCGCGCAATGCGGCGCACGAGCCCGCTGTGGCGCAGCACCAACTCCTCACGGCAGTCGGCGTCTCGGCCCTCTCGGTACCCCGCGATCAGCTCGGTATCCGACCGATGCGTCTGTGAATGCAGCACGTGTCACTCCCTCCCAGGATGACGTCTGTCTGGAGAAGACATGTGCGCTCCACCCCGCGGCTCAAACATCGACGCGTACCGGTGGTACGGAACCGTGCCGGCGGGGTAAGGTTGTCCTACGATGGATGACGGCGGCCACGGTTCCCCGAAGACAACGTCGGCCCGTTTCACCCGAGACACGGTCGAGGAGACGGCGACCGTGGTGCGGGTGGACGGCGAGCTCGACATCAATTCGGCCGACGCGCTGCGCGACGCGCTCGACGCCGCCGAGGGCGAGCGCTGCTCGGTGCTGCGGGTCGACGCCGGCTCGGTGACCTTCCTCGACTCGACGGCGCTCGGCGTGATCCTCGCCTCGGCTCAGCGCATGGCCGAGCGCGGCGGCCGCCTCGAGCTGGTGTGCGGCTCACCATCGATTCGGCGCATCCTGGACATGACGATGATCAGCCGCACCGTGCACCTGCTGCCCTGAGGTTTGCTCGCCTCCTCCCCGGGTAGGCAATTTCCATGCTGTCGAACGTCGTCGGACTCATCCTCTGCGTGTTTCTGCTGGTCATCTGGCTCGGGATCAGACGGGAGGACCGACTGGCCAGGCAGCGGGCCTGCCGGCATGACTGGGAGTTCGAGTCGCTGTACGGCGAGGGCGAGTTGTGGAACCGGCGATGCACGCTGTGCGGCAAGCAGGAGCCCGTGCGCAAGCAGGAGCTCAGCCCCCGGCGAGTGCAGCCGCCGCGGCGCTGAGTACACTTCGCGCGATGCTGCTCTTCATCATCGTCCTGCTCATCTCGGGTCTCGCCGTCGGCGGCTTTGCGCGCCTGCTGCACCCCGGGCGAGACGACATGAGCCTGACGACGACATTTCTCATTGGCATCGCCTCGATGCTCATCGCCGGGCTGCTGGTGCGGCCCCTGTTGGGCTTCGGCGGCGGATTCATCACCGCGGTGATCGTCGGCGTCGGCCTGGTCGCGCTGTACGCGCGGACCGCCGGGAACGGCTCCGGCCGCCCGATCGCACGGTAGGCGCGGAACCGCGTGCGTCAGGCCGCGATGGCGGCCGTGCGCGCGCGGACAGCATCGACGAGGCCGGCCACCACCTCGGCAAACTCGTCCCGCAGGTTGTCGTCCGTCAACCGGCCGCGGGCATCAAGCTTCTGATGCGCGTGTCCGATGGCAACCTCGCCCTCGACCACGCGGGCGCCGATCGCGCCCAACACCTTGCGCAGCTCGGCCTGGGCCCACACCGCCCCGAACGCTCCGGTGCTCGCGCCGACCACGGCGACGGGCTTGTTGCGAAGCACGCTGGTCGCGAGCGGCCGCGACGCCCAGTCGAGGGCGTTCTTCAGCTGGCCGGGGATCGACGAGTTGTACTCGGGTGTCGAGAACAGCACGGCGTCGGCGCCGGCGAGCGCCGCGCGAAACGCGGCGACCGCCGGCGGCGCCGGCTCGGCGTCGGTGTCCTCGTCGTACGGGGGGATCTCCCGCAGACCGTCCCACAACTCGAGCTCCACCCCCGTGGGCATGAGTTCACGAGCACCGCGCAGGATCGCCGCGTTGTGGGAGTCAGCCCTGAGGCTGCCGGAGACGCCGAGCACTTTCATCGCGACCGTTACTCCTTCACCAGGTACAGCTCGGCCTCGAGGTTGACCTCGTTGGCGAGCGCCGACTTGCCGCTCGGCAGCGGGTTGTTCCAGGTGATGCCGAACTCCGTGCGGTCGATCGTGCCGGCGAGGCTGACGCCGATGCGCTCGCGCCCGTACGGGTCGGTGATCTGCTCGGTCACGTCACCCTCGAGGGTGACCGGCCGGGTGATGTCCTTGATCGTCAGGTCGCCCGTGACCGTGACATGCTCGCCCTCGGCGCGCACGTCGGTGGAGCGGAAGCGAAGCTCGGGCGCGCGCTCCGCGTCGAAGAAGTCGGGCGAGAGCAGGTGCGCAACCAGGTTCGGCTCCTGCACCTTGACGGCCTCGGCCCGAGACGATCCGGTCAGGCTGGCGCCGCCGTCCTTCGAGACCGACAGCGTGGCCTCGACGGGCGAGAAGCTGCCCCGGAACGTGCCGACCATGTACTTGACCGCGAACCCGACCTGGGAATGGACGGGATCGACGTTCCACGTGCCCACGGGCAGTGTCCGCGTTGCGGTCGATTCGAGTGCGCTCATGTGAGTTTGACCCTCCTACTCGGGGAAACTTGATTACGCAAGTAACTCTACCAGGTCATACGTGAGTAGTCAAGTATTGCGCGATCAAATACTCTGGTGCCCACCCGAGCGTTGAACGAAACCCGGGACTCCCGCATCTAGACTCGGCGAGTGACCGAAGCCAGGCTCACCGGCCTCACAGATGTCGAGGCCCGCCGGCGCCTGGAGGCGTCACCACCGCGCGCGCCGGCCACCACCAGCCGCTCCTACTCGAGCATCGTGCGCTCGAACACGCTCACGCTGTTCAACCTGATCCTGGGCTCGTTCTGGGTCGTGATCCTCGCCGCCGGCCGCCCCGCCGACGGCCTCTTCGGCGGCGTGCTGGTGGCCAACACGAGCATCGGCATCCTGCAGGACGCGCGGGCCAAGCGCGCGCTCGACCGGCTGGCGCTGCTCGTGGCTCCGCACGCACGGGCCGTCCGTGACGGCCGGGAGGGCGCGATCGCGGCCGACGAGGTGGTCGACGGTGACGTCGTCGGCCTGCGGCCGGGCGACCAGGTCGTGGCCGACGGGGCCGTGGTCGAAAGCTCGTCGCTGATGCTCGACGAGTCACAGCTGAGCGGCGAGTCGCGCGCCGTCGCCAAGAAGGTCGGCGACGAGCTCCTGTCGGGGTCGTTCTGCGTCGAGGGCAGCGGTCGCTACCTGGTGAATCGCACCGGAGAGGAGAGCTACGCCTCGCAGGTCGTCGGCGAGGCGCGCGAGTTCAACTACCGTCGCTCACCGCTCGAGCAGCAGATCAACCGGCTCCTGCTCGTGACGACGGCGGTCATGCTGCCGCTGGGAGCGGCGTTCGTGTGGGTGCTGATCGCACACCACCTGCGCTTCCGCTCGGCGGCCGCGACCGCCACCGCCGGCATCGTCACCCTGGTGCCGGAGGGCCTGGTGCTGCTGATGAGCCTCACGTTCGCGGTGGCCGCGGTCAGGCTGTCGGGCCGCGGCATGCTGGTGCAGTCGTTCAACGCGGTCGAGTCGCTGGCCAACGTCGACACCGTGTGCCTGGACAAGACGGGGACGCTCACCGACGGCACCCTCGCCCTGCACGGCGTCACGCCGATCGCGGCGATGGAGGCGGCCGCGGCCGAGCGCCTGGTGGCCGACTACGCCGCCAGTGCGACATCGCGCAACGACACCGTCGACGCGATCTCGGCCGCCCTGCCCGGCACCGCCCGGCCGGTGCGGTCGGAGGTGCCGTTCTCGTCGCGGTGGAAGTGGAGCGCATGCCTCCTCGAGGGGGAGACGGCGACGCTGGTGCTGGGCGCGCCCGACGTGCTGATGGGCGCCGACGCGCCCGCCGTCGCGGCCGAGCACGAGCGCGCCGGCAGGCGCACGCTGCTCTTCGGCCGCACGTCCGCCGACCTCACGACCCCCGCGGACGGCGCGCCGCCGCCGGCCATCGAGCCGGTCGCGGTCATCGCACTCGAGGAGCACGTGCGGCCGGAGGCCGCCGAGACGATCGCCTTTCTGCGAACACAGGGCGTGTCGGTGAAGGTCATGTCCGGCGACTCGCCGACAACCGTCGCGGCCGTCGCCGAGCGGGCGGGAATCCAGGTCGAGGGGCCGCCGATCGACGGCAAGGACCTGCCCGACTCCGGCGCCGAGCTGACCCGGGCGGCCACCGAGTCGACGGTGTTCGCCCGCCTGACGCCGCAGCAGAAGCGGATGCTGATCGAGTCCCTCACCGCGTCGGGCCGCTACGTGGCGATGATCGGCGACGGGGTCAACGACGTACCCGCGATGAAGGGCTCGCGGCTTGCGATCGCGCTCGGAAGCGGCGCGCAGATGGCAAAGAGCGTGGCCGACAGCGTGCTCGTGACCGACAGCTTCGCCGCCGTCCCTGCGGCCATCGCCGAGGGCCGCCAGATCATCCAGAACGTCCAGCGGGTCGCCCGCCTGTTCGTGACCAAGACCGTGTTTGCCGCCTGCGTGATCCTCGCCTTCGGGCTCACGACCGCGGGCTTCCCGCTGCTGCCGCGGCACCTGACCCTCGCCGCCACGGTCACGGTGGGCATCCCCGGGTTCGTGATCGCGCTGATTCCGTCGGAGGAGCGGCCGGAGCCGGGGTCGTTCCTGCGCCGGGTGGCGAGGTTCGCGATCCCCGCAGGCTCGGTGACCGCGGCGGCCGTGCTGGCCGCCTACCTGCTCGAACGCGCGGTGCGGGTGCGGTCGATCACCGACGCGCGCACGGCCGCCGTCACCGTGTTCGTCGCCCTCGGCCTCTACCTGCTGTTCGTGCTCGACGCGGAGCGCATGTCCGCCAGCCGGGCGTACGCGGTCGGCATCGCTTCGTTGGTGGGCGCTCTCGCCGCGGCCTATCTGGGCACGCTCAGCTCGGCGGCGGCGCGCGACTTCTTCGCGCTGGCCAAGCCCGATCTGCTGGACGCCCTCATCATCGTCCTGGCGACGGTGGCCGGCATCCGGCTGATGGCCTGGGCCGGGCTCTCACCGTATCCCCACCCGCCGCAGGAGCAGGCGGCCGACCCGCCGCCGGCGTCAGGCTGAAAGGTGCACGTCGACGTGGTGCCTGCGGCCGCGCCGGTCGAGCAGGTCGACGCCGCCTGGACCACTCGAGACCACCCGGCCGCCCTCGTCCAGCGTCTGGCGCAGAAACTGCTCCTCGTACTCGCGCCGCCACCGGTCGGGATCCCCGCAGCACCCCACCAGCCGGACTGATCTGCGGCCATCGGCGGCGCGCATGAACTTGACTCCGGGCATTTCCAGACATTGTACGACCGAAGTCGAGAGGCGTTCGTCTCCGGGCTGACAGAACCTGGAGAGTTGGCGAAAAATCCCTGCATTTTGGAGGGATGGGCGTGTCCCTCGCATGCGTGATAGAGGATCCCCCAATGCGGGGAGCCCGCCGCTTCGCTCAGGCGGCGAGGATACAACAGTGCAGGTCACCTCAACACGTCTACGCAGTAGACCGCGCAGCCATCGCCTGTTGGCGGCGCTGCCCGCTGCAGCCGCGGTGCTCGCCGCCGTGCACGCCGCCGGCATCAGTCTGGGCCCGGCCGGTTCGTGGGAGCGGTCCGCGGCCGACGCGAGGGTGTACGCGGCGGCGATCATCCTGTGCGGCCTGGCCGCATTCGGTCGGGCCGCCGTCGACCGCTCGGACAGGGCGGCTTGGACCGCCCTCGGCATCGGCCTCGCCGGGTACGGCAGCGTGTCGATCGCCGCGGCACCGCATCTGCAGCACGGCATGCGGTCGTTCACCCCGTCGGCCGCGATTCTCTGGCTCACCTTCTACCCGTTCCTGATCGCCTGCGTGGTGTTGCTCGCCCGCAGCCGGGCGGCCCGCTTCGACGCCGGCCTGGTTGTCGACGGATTGATCGGCGGCGTGACGCTGGCGGCCGTCGCGGCCGAGATCGGCCTCGGGCCCCTGCTGCACCACACCCACACGCGCCTTGCAGGGGTCGCCGTCGACGGGGTCTGGCTGGCGTCCGACCTGGCCCTTCTGGGCATCATGACCGGGTGCACAGCGCTGGCCGCCTCGCGCGGGCAGCGCGAACGCTGGCTCCTCTTCGCGGGGGCCGCGGTGCTGGCGGCGGCCGACGCGCTCTCGCTCTACCACTCAACCGCCGCGGTCGTCGGACTGCCGGGGGGGTGGCGCCAGGCGCTCGTCCCGCTGGCGGCGGTGCTGATGGCGACCGCGGCCATCGTGCCCTCGGGGCACGCGCGCCCAACCCCGGCCCGGCCAGTCGTGGGATTCACCGCCGTCTTCGCCCTGATCGCCGTGTCGCTGCAGGCGCTCGATCTGATCCACCCCGTCAACCCGGTCGCGATGGTGCTCTCGGTGCTCGTCCTGCTCGCAGTCGCCGTTCGCGTCTCGCTCAGCTTCCGCAGCCTGCGCGAGAGCGAGCAACTGCGCGTGGCCCTGCTCGACGCCGAGGAGCAGCGCCGGATGGTGCTGAACCAGATGCTGAGCGCCGAGGCCGACGAGCGCGCGCGCATCGCCGAGGAACTGCACGACGACACCGTTCAGGTGCTGACCGCCACCCTGCTCTCGCTCGACCGCCAGCGGCTGTCCGGCGATCGCGGCTCCTATGAGGCGTCGGCAGAGGCCGGCCAGAGGGCGCGCGCCACGCTGGCCCTGGCGCTCGAGCGCACGCGCCGGCTGATGTTCGAGCTGCGCCCACCGCTGCTCGAGGCGCACGGCCTGGCGCCGGCGGTCCGCGACCTGGTCGAACATGCCAACCACGAGCTCGGGCTCGAGGTCGAGGTGCACGTGGACGTGCCGCGCTACGCCGAGGCGTTCGAGACGCTCGTGTACCGGATCGTCCGTGAGGCGGTGGCAAACGTGCGGCGGCACGCACGCGCCCACCGGCTCGAGGTGACGCTGACGCACATCGAGGGCGAACTCCGCGGCACGATCACCGACGACGGGCGCGGGTTCGACGTCCACCGTGCGCTCGACCGCCACCGCACCCGCATGCACCTGGGCCTCGACGCGACGATCGAGCGGATCCGGCTCGCCGGCGGCGCGATCGAGATCGACTCGACCCCGGGCGAGGGCACCCGGCTCGAGTTCCAGCTGCCGAGCGCCGGCTCCGAGGCCGAGCCCGAGACGCCCGACGTGGTCGCCGTCGCCTAGGGGTCTGGCGCTGAATATCTCACGCGCAGCGTGAATATTCGGTGCCTGACGCCGC
>DATCPV010000173.1:0-3086 GCA_036569885.1 Gaiellales bacterium
CCGGCAGGACGTCGATCGGCGAAGGCAGGTAGTCGATGACGGCCTCGAGCAGGGGCTGAACGCCCTTGTTCTTGAAGGCGGAGCCGAGCAGCACCGGCGTGATCGAGTTGTCGAGCGTGGCCTTGCGGATCGCGCCGCGCAGGTGCTCGGCCTCGACGGGCTGGTCTTCGACGAAGGCGTTCATGATGTCATCGTCGTGGTCGGCAACCGACTCGACGAGGTCGTGCCGGTAGGCCTCGGCCTGCTCGCGCATATCGGCGGAAATCTCGCGCTCCTCCCACTTCTGGCCGAGCGGATCGACGTAGTGAAGCGCCCTCATCGTGACCAGGTCGACATGGCCCTGATAGGCGTCCTCCAGCCCGATCGGGATCTGCACCGGAACCGCGCGCGCCCCCAGCCGGTCGACCATCGTCGCGACCGCCGCGAAGAAGTCGGCGCCGGTGCGGTCCATCTTGTTGATGAACGCGATCCTCGGCACGCCGTACTTGTCGGCCTGCCGCCACACGGTCTCGGACTGCGGCTGCACGCCGGCGACCGAGTCGAAGAGCGCGACCGCGCCGTCGAGGACGCGCAGGCTGCGCTCGACCTCGACCGTAAAGTCCACGTGCCCGGGCGTGTCGATAATGTTGATGCGGTGGTCACGCCAGAAGCAGGTCGTGGCGGCGGACGTGATCGTGATCCCCCGCTCCTGCTCCTGCACCATCCAGTCCATCGTCGCGGCGCCCTCGTGGACCTCGCCCATCTTGTGGGTGCGGCCCGTGTAATAGAGGATGCGCTCGGTGGTGGTGGTCTTGCCGGCGTCGATGTGGGCCATGATGCCGATGTTGCGCACCCGGTCGAGCTCCTCCATCCGGGGCACGCGGGTGCTGGGGGTTGTCTCAGTGACAGACATCGGTCAGACCCTCACCACCGGTAGTGCGCGAATGCCTTGTTGGCCTGCGCCATCCGGTACATGTCGTCCTTGCGCTTGAACGCGCCGCCCTGCTGGTTGGTCGCGTCCAGGATCTCGCCGGCCAGCTTCTCGAATGACTGCTTCTCGCGCCGCTGGCGCGAGAACGTGACGAGCCAGCGCACGGCGAGCGTGCGGGCACGGCGCTGCGGAACCTCGATCGGCACCTGGTAGTTGGCGCCGCCGACGCGGCGCGAGCGCACCTCGAGCACCGGCGTCACCGACTTGATGGCGCGCTCGAGCACCTCGACGGGGTTCTGGCCGGTCTTCTGACCGACCGACTCCAGCGCCTGGTACACGATCTGCTCGGCGATCGACTTCTTGCCGTCCATCATCACGCGGTTGACCACCTGCGTGACCAGGACAGACTCGTAGACGGGGTCGCGAAGCAGCGTTCGCGGAGTGATCTCGGCACGGCGCGGCACTACGAGCTCCTCTTCGCCCCGTACTTCGACCGCCCCTGCTTGCGGTCGTTCACCCCGGACGTGTCAAGCGCAGCACGGATGACCTTGTAGCGCACGCCCGGAAGATCCTTCACGCGGCCGCCGCGGATCAGCACGACCGAGTGCTCCTGCAGGTTGTGCCCGACGCCGGGGATGTAGGCCGTAACCTCCATCTGGTTGGTCAGGCGCACGCGCGCGACCTTGCGCAGCGCGGAGTTCGGCTTCTTCGGCGTGACCGTGTACACGCGCGTGCAGACGCCCCGCTTTTGCGGCGCGCCGCGGAGGGCCGGCGTCTTGGTCTTGCCGACCACCTTCTGGCGAGGCTTGCGTACAAGTTGATTGATCGTTGGCATACGTAGTCAGAACTCCCGCCGTACGGGAGCAGCGAGGGAAGGGCCGCCCCATGCGGCCGCGACGCCGAACACTAGCACAGGGTCATGGCCACGGCGGGTCACTGCGAGGGGCAGCCACCCCGGTGCAGATACCCCTCCCACCTGGCCGCGACCACCGCCCATGACCGGTCACCGGTGACGGCCGCGATGCGCCGCAGCAGGGCTATGTGATAGGCGTGATAGTGGGTTGACGCGGGCGCGCCTCCGAGCGAGTAGCGCGACCAGCAGCCGGTGTCGAACTGGGGCAGAAGCCGCCGCGCCGCCGTCTGCATCCGCCCGGCCACGACACGACCGTTGGCGTCACCGGTCACGCGGGCGTAGTCGGACAGGAGCAGGAACGTCTGCAGCTGCGCGTTGAGGATCAGCAAGGGGCTGAAGCTGTACTCGCGGATCCACGATCCGCCTGCAATCGGGCGCAGGTAGGCGGCCGGTATCGAGGCGAAGGCCGCCCGCGCCGCGTGGGCGATCCGGGCGTCACCGAGCATCTTGCCCGCGCGCGCCAGGGAGTCGGCACCGGCCGCCTGCGCGAACCCTGACGTCCACCGGTCGGGGCCACCGAAGGGAAAATAGTACTCCCAGACGAGGGCCCGACCCTCGGGTACCGCGCGCGCCAGCATGGCGTCGGCGATGCGGCGAGCATCGTCGGAGCGACCCGCCTTCACGGCGGCGGCGAGCACCGCGAACGACGCCAGCGGGTGGAACTGATACCCATGGCCGGGGAAGTAGCGATAGACAACACCGTCGCTCCCATGCATCGTCGCGAGCGGGGCCGGCATGCCGCCTGACCGGAACCGGCGCACGTTGGCGTCGAGCATCCCGCCAAGTGCGCGCGCCTGAGGGGCGTCGAGGCTGTCGGCCTGACCCGCGACGTCGTGGAGCAGCCCGGTGAGCGCCGCCGCGGGCCCGATCCGTACTCGCCCGACCTGAGCCACGGCGGTTTCGACGGCGGTCTCGACGACCGTGGCCTGGGCCGGCGAGAGTCGGCCGCGGCGGCGTGCGGCGGCCGCTCCCGACAGCGTGTCAGACGCATCGCGGCCCGCGGCACGAATGAGTGCCCCGCGGATCGCCATCGCCGTCGTGAGCCCGGCGACGCCGTCGGTCGGAATGTCCCGCGATCGCTGGAACCTGACCAGGGCGGCCCGGGTGGCCGGCCCGAAGCCGCCGTCCGGATCGCCCCCGTACCCCAACTCCGCCAACGCTGTCTGCAGTTCCACGACCCGCTCGCCGTTGTCTCCGGCGCGCAGGGGCACACCCGCCAGGGGCGGCCGGGGCGTCTGCGCGGTGGACGCCGCGGCCCCCGAG
>DATCPV010000174.1:0-2295 GCA_036569885.1 Gaiellales bacterium
CCCGCGGCCCGAGCGACACCAGGATCTCGCCGATCGAGCCGGAGTGGGCGAGCGTCGCCACCGGGCCGGGCACGAACGTCGAGTGCAGGCTACCGATCCAGGGCGACGGGAAGCCCGGAGTCGCGACGCCCATGCAGTTCGGCCCGACCATGGCGATGCCCGCCGCGCGCAGCCGCGCGCTGATCCGCTCCGCCACCGCCGCGCCCTCGGCGCCCGCCTCGTTGCCCAGGCCGGGCGTGATCACCGCACGCACGCCCTCGACCGAGAGGACGTCGTCGACCGCCGCCTCGATGCGGCCGTGCCCGACACCCATCACCACCATCTCGGGGACGGTCGGGCAGGCGGCCATGCTCGGGTAGCAGCGCACCCCGCAGGCCTCGGTCTTGGTCGGGTTGACGCCGTAGAACGGCACGCCGGGGACGGTCATGTTCTCGGCGATCCGGCCCGACGTGCGGTCGGAGATCCCGTAGATCGCGACCGACGCCGGGTTGAACACCGCGTCCAGGCGCGTGTTCAGGACCGCGCCCTCACCGGGCGCGGTCACGGGCTCCGCTGACATCAGTCGTCCGCCTCGACGAAGAACCGGCCGGTCTCGCCGCCCGAGAAGAAGCGCGAGGTGACGGTCTTCTTGCGCGTGTAGAACTCGATCGCGTCGGTGCCGTGGGCGTGCAGGTCGCCGAAGAACGAGCCCTTCCAGCCCGAGAACGGGAAGAAGGCAACGGGCGCGGCCACCCCGATGTTGATGCCGACCATCCCGACCTGGACGTCGTGCCGGTAGCGGCGCGCGGCCGCCCCCGACTCGGTGAAGAGCGACGTGCCGTTGCCGTACCGGCTGCCGTTCACGATCTCGATCGCCTCGTCCAGCGACGCGGCATGGATCACCGTGAGCACCGGCCCGAAGACCTCCTCCTGGGCGATCTCCATGTCGGGCGTGACACCGTCGAGCACCGTCGGCCCGACGAACGCGCCGCCGGCCTCGCCGGCCGGCTTGCGGCCGTCGACGAGCACGGTCGCACCGCCCTCGATCCCGCGGTCGATCCAGTCGAGGATGCGGTCGCGGGCGGGCTCCGAGACAACCGGCCCGACGTCGGTGCCGCGCTCGAGGCCGTCACCGATCGTGAGCGCCTGGGTGCGCGGGACGAGCTCGTCGAGCAGGGGCTTCTTGGCGTCGCCCACGGCGACGACGACCGAGCCGGCCATGCAGCGCTGCCCGGCGGCACCGAACGCCGACCCGATGATGTTGGACACGGTCTTGGGGATGACCGCGTCGGGCATGACCACCATGAAGTTCTTGGCGCCGCCCAGGGCCTGCACGCGCTTGCCGTTTGCGGCGGCGCGCTCGTAGACGTGCTTGGCCACCTTGGCCGAGCCGACGAACGAGACCGCGTCGACGCCGGGATGGTCGAGGAGGGCGTTCACCACATCGGCTGAGCCGTTCACGAGGTTGACGACGCCGGCGGGGATCCCGCCGAGATCGTCGATCAGGTTGAAGACGAGCTCCTGCGTCAGCGGCACCTGCTCGGACGGCTTGAGCACGAACGTGTTGCCGCAGGCGATGGCGAAGGGCAGGAACCAGAACGGCACCATGGCGGGGAAGTTGAACGGGACGATGGCGGCGCACACGCCCACCGGCTGGCGGATCGTCTCGCAGTCGACGTTGGTGGCGACGTCCTCGAGCACACGGCCCTGCATCGTCTGGGGCACCGCGGTCGCCGCCTCGACCATCTCGATCATGCGGCCGACCTCGGCACGGGCGTCCGGCAGCGTCTTGCCCATCTCGCGGGTCACCGAGCGGGCGAGCTCGTCGGCGTGGGTCTCGAGCAGCTGGCGCAGGCCGAACAGCCAGCGCGCGCGCTCGATCACCGGGCGCGCCCGCCATTCGGGCAGCGCTGCCCGGGCGGCGCGGACGGCCGCATCGACATCGGCGGCGTTGGACAGGGGGACGCGGGCGAGCGTCTCACCGGTGGCGGGGTTCTGGACGTCGCGCTGGTCGGCGGAGGACGCCGCCACCCAGCGGCCGCCGACGTAGTTTCCGAGCACACGGATGTCTGCAGTGGTTGCCATCCCAGCATTCAATCCGAGCGCGGCCGTTCCCGCCACCTTACACTGTGTCCATGAACAGGCCGGAATCCGGACAGTCTGTATTGACCGTTGCCGATCTGCTGGCGCTGGAGGAGTTCCGCTCGGGGGAGGTCACGGTCGCCGCGGGCGGCCACCGGCTCGGAAACCGGGTGGAGTGGGTGCACGTGTTCGAGACACCGGCCGTGAGCGAGGTGCTGCGCGGCGGAGAGTTTC